>JAGOEX010000031.1 GCA_017997475.1 bacterium | reverse complement strand
AGAGACGGAATTGAAGGAACTGTCACAATTGGAGATAATGGACCATGAAAATAAACTTTGTGTGGCTTTTTCTTGTTTCGTTTCTTCTTATATCCTGTGAATTGGAAACCTTCGTTCCCAAAGAAAATGACCGGAATGATCTTTTTAATGATGCCGACATGATAGACAATGATACTGCTGAAAAAGATGAAAATGACGATGTCAACCTGATTTCAGATGAAGACATTGGTGATAGCGAGAATTTAAATGATAACGAATATGTCCCTGTATGTGGAAACGGCATTGTCGAAGGATGGGAAATTTGTGATCTTAATCAGATAGCATGCAGCGAACTTAACGGGGAATTATATGCAGGTGGGTTGGCGAATTGTAACCCTGATTGCAGATCATGGGATATGTTCGAATGTGCTTTAAGCGAAGAGTACTGCACAGGTGATTTTCGGATTGAAAAGTCAACAGGCATTATATCAAAATGTAAACACATTAAGGGCAGTTTAATAGTCGTAAATTCTATTCTCAAATCAATCTATCTGCCTGAACTTGAATCTGTTGAAGGAAATCTTGAAATATGGGACAACAATTTTCTGGAATCTGTATCTTTTCCATCATTGAAAACAGTGTCTCAAAATCTTTTTTTCGGAGATGAACAATATCTGGGTTTGCCGGGAGATCTTTATTTGCTTGGAAATCCAATGCTTTTAGACATTTCATTGCCCGAACTTGTTTCGGTGGGAGAAGTGTTGAAAAATATTGACAACTCACTGATAAAATCATTTTCCTTGCCAAAATTAAAGTCTATCGGAGCTTTCCAATCAGCTTACAACTCTTCTGTTGAAGAGATACTTCTACCATCACTTGAATTTGTTGATAACACTTTTGATGTTTATTACAATCTCTCGTTGAAAACATTAAGTGCTGATAAATTGATAGCGACAAAAACCGTTTCAATATTTAAAAATATCATGCTTGAGTCCTTAAGTTTTTCAGCTTTAAAAAAAGTTGGCAGTTTGTCCATTTATGGCAACGGAGCGATACGCCCCTTATCTTTTCCATCACTTGAAGAAGTTAATGGAAATTTTTCAATTAAAAATAACAGTGTTGTTGAACCATTTTCTTTCCCTAAACTGAAGATAATTACAGGAAGTCTCTACATCTATGACTATTCAATAATCGAAATCTTTTCGCTTCCGATGCTTGAAAGTGTGGGAAAAGGACTGGAGGTTTATGATACAAGTTTCATAAAATCAATAGATATTCCCCTTTTAAAAACAATGGGCGGGAATATCCTTGTGACAAGCAATTCCAGTCTGGAATCAGTTAAGATGCCGAAACTCAAAACAATCAGCGGATATTTCAGTTTAAAGAATAACACATCCCCAATAACCATAGATATGGACATCCTTGATGAAATAGGCGGTAATTTCAGCATAATTGAGAACACTTTAATTGAATCACTGAATCTTCCGGAACTTAAAACCGTCAAAGGAACAATAGAGATAAGAACAAATCAGCTCATCAGTTCTGTTTATCTGGACAAACTTTCCCAGTTAGATGGCGGATTTACATTAATAAACAATCAACTTCTTGAAATACTCTCTCTTTCAGCATTGGAAAATTCAGGAGGACATTTCAGGATTATGGATAATGAAAATCTGAAGTTCATTTCTACAGATAACATTGTCAGCATCGGAGAAGATCTTGAATTGAATAAAAACCAGTCGCTTGAGAGCGTTGACATGCTGTCACTTAAAACAGTCGGGCAGAGTTTCAGGATCAACAATCACGCCGTTCTTGAAAAAGTGACACTTCCATTCCTTGAATCAGTAACCGGAAAATTCATAATATTTAATAATTCGTTGTTAAAAGAGTTCAATTTTCAATCTCTTTCAAGAATTGAAGACTATTTCAGAATTGAGAATAATCCTGAACTTTCCTCATTATTAGCAGAAGAGCTTAAAGATCAGGTTATATCTGGAGAAGGGATTGGAGGAGAAGTGATAATTTCCGGCAATAAAGAGTGAATATTTGAATTTATTTGGAGAAAATGATGCTTGTTGTTTTTCTTGGAAATCCGGGGAGTCAATATAAAAAAACAAGACACAATGCAGGTTTCATGTTGGCTGACGAGATTGAATTCTTAAAAAATGCGGTATGGAACGAAAAGTTCAGCGGTCAATATGCAAAAGTTGAGTTGAGCGGAGTCTCGCACCATTTTCTTAAGCCGATGACTTTCATGAATGTGAGCGGAAAAAGTGTTGCGGCGGCAATAGCTTTTTTCAAGATCAAGCCGGTTGAAGTTCTTGTTGTACATGACGATATTGAAACAGAATTTGAAACAGTTTCAATAAAGAAAGGTGGAGGGCTTGCAGGACATAATGGATTGAAATCAATAGCAAATCTCATCGGAAGCAATGATTTCCTGAGATTGAGGATAGGCGTCGGCAGACCTTCAAAAGGGGATGTGTCGTCATTTGTCCTTGGAAAATTCACGACTGAAGAAGAGATAGTTCTGCCGCTCATCTTCAAAAAAGGGGAGGAACTGCTGAAAGAGGTTTTATTTTCTCTTTAACCGCTTAGAAAGTTTTATCGGATTGATCTTCAGTGTTCCGAAAACAAGTCCGGGGATCATCTGCTCAGTTTCATCAATATCACGGTCATCATCAGGCAGAAAATCGTTTTCTGAAACAATATCCTCATCATATTCAATTACATCATCATTTTTTTCAAAACCTGAATCATCATAATATTCCTGATCTGCAGAGATTAATTTTCTGTTCCCGTTACCGCAGGCGGTGAAAACAATAAAAATTCCAGTTAAAATTAAGAAAAAATAGTTCTTTGACATATTACCCGTGACCCCTGCCTGAAATAACCCGCACACAACAACAGCAATTATTTTAGCAGATTGAAAATAAAAGGCAAAAAGGGTGAGTGACAAAGAAATGCTATTGATCAGGTGATTTGTAAAAGATGATGAGAACGTAAATATTGAAGAATTTCCTCATTTTTGCATTTCCGGTGTGCTTTTTATGTACCCATAAGTAATTATAATATGAAAATGCAATCAGAATTAATGAAATTATTACAACTCCATAAAAAACACTTCTAGTCATTCACGACTCCATTTTTAGTAAATTGTTGTTGAGAATTATCTATCTATCCTTTTAAGCAGTTTTGCCTTTAAAACAGTTAAAATGTCAAAATCATTTGAGTTTGTAATATTGCGTTTCTTAATATTTTTTTTAAGTTTATTTATTGCCCTCATTTCTATCTGCCGTACCCTTTCCCTCGTTAAATTCATTGCAACGCCTATTTTTTCAAGAGTTGCTCCTCCTTTATCGGCAATATCGAGCGCACAGGTGTGATTAAGATCCCAAATTTCTTTTTCAGGAAAATTAAATTTTATGGACATAGTGGAAGGATTTACATCAAGAAAAAGATGATACTTGCAGGTAATGAACAGACAAGGTCTTCTCATTCTAAGGCATTCTGCTCTGGTCTTTGGCTTTTTATATCTCTCTATCTCTATCAAGTCTTTGAAAAGTTCGTTACTTTTCACTTCTTCTTTCTGGTCTTTGACTATTTCAGTGTAGTGTTTGCTGATAATTGACCTGCTTTTCATTTAAATCCCTCATGAATATCAAATCTTATAATCTTTTATATTTAAAATATCAGCTACTCTGTTAATAACTCCATTAACAAAGGAACCTGAATCCCTGCTACAAAACTTTCGTGCAATTTCAATTGCTTCATTTATTGTAACTTTATATGGCACCTTGTTGTTGCTATCCAAAAACTCTGCAACTGAAATTCTTAAAATATTTTTCTCAATAATACCTACTCGTTCAATTTTCCAATTTTTAAGAGCTGCTTCAACTAATGATTCAATATAAAATTGATTCATTTTCACTTGATCCAAAAGATATGTTACAAATTCAAATTCATCTTCGTTTCTGCGGTTAGTGTTTACTATATTCAGGTGTTCATAGTAAGCATCCCTAGCTTCAGACAATGAAAGAATCTTGTTAAAATGTAACATGTACATAATTTGCACAGCTTTTTCTCTTGAATTTCTTCTAACCCCAATTTTTTTATCCTCTTACAAATTATTGAACAGAATCTTTTAATTCAGTGTTCCGCTTCTACCTCTTCCTTAAGCGCTTAGAAAGTTTTATCGGATTGATCTTTTTCTTTTTATCAGCCCGTTTCCTTTCAATATGTGTTGCAAATGCACATATCTGTTCATTTTCCCAATGAAAAGACGGCACCTGATATTTAAGACAGAACTTTGTTCCGCTAATTTCTTCTGTTCTGGCACAACCATCACAAAGCTCAACAACAGGACTTCTTCTATCAACATAATGTTTATCTCTGCCAGCCAATTTTATTAATATTTTCGTTTTTTCAGATTCATTTATCATTTCAATCTCCCTTTTTCTGAATTACTTAAATTAATTACAATTATACCGCTCCCTGAGATATCATCGCATCAGCAACTTTTTTAAATCCGGCAATATTTGCACCAGATATATAATTATTGGCTTTAAGACCATATGCCACGGCCGTATCAGCACATGTATCATGAATACGCCGCATTATTTCTTTTAATTTCCAGTCAACTTCTTCAGCTGACCAATTGAAACGGATACTATTTTGACTCATTTCAAGACCTGAAACAGCAACTCCGCCTGCATTTGCAGCCTTCCCGGGAACAAATGTTATTTTTTTAGAAGCATAGCTTGAAGCTTCTGATGTACAACCCATGTTTGAAAGTTCAATAATATATCTGCAACCATTTGAGACAAGTTTCTTTGCATCCTGAAGATTTAGTTCGTTCTGTATAGCACAAGGTATGGCAATATCAGTTGGAATTCCCCAAGGTTTTTTATCAGGATAAAATGCAGCTCCGAACTTTTCCGCATAATCCTGTACTCTATTCCTTCCACTTGACCTCATTGTTATAAGATAATTGCATTTCTCTTCTGAAGAAACGCCGTCTTTGTCATATACATAACCGTCAGGTCCAGAAAGGGTTATCACTTTTGCACCCAGCTCGGTTGCTTTTCTAACCACACCCCATGCGACATTTCCAAAACCCGATACTGCAATCTTTTTTCCCTCAATTGAATCATTCATTTTATCTAACATTTCCTGAGCAAAATAAATCCCCCCGAATCCAGTTGCTTCCGGACGGATCAATGAACCGCCGAAAGACAGACCCTTCCCGGTCAGCACACCTGAAAACTCATTTGCAAGTCTCTTATACATCCCAAACAAATAACCTATCTCTCTCCCTCCTACACCAATATCTCCAGCGGGGACATCTGTATTTGGACCGATATGACGAAAAAGTTCAATCATAAAACTCTGGCAAAAAGTCATAATTTCGTTATCGCTCTTTCCGTTTGGATCAAAATCGGAACCACCTTTTCCACCTCCCATGGGAAGACCAGTCAAGCTGTTTTTAAAAGTCTGTTCAAAACCCAAAAATTTTAATGTATCAAGGGTTACATCAGGATGAAATCTTATACCGCCTTTATATGGTCCTATAGCACTATTAAACTGAACACGGAACCCTCTGTTTATATTAAGCTTCCCTTTATCATCAATCCATGGGACCCTAAAACAGATAATCCTTTCCGGTTCAACAATTCTTTCAAGAACTCTTGATGAGTGATATTTAAGATTTGCAGACATCAATGGACCAATTGATTCAAAAACTTCCTTGACAGCTTGAATAAAATCTTTTTCCCAATAATAACGGGATTTAATATCTTCAAAAACTGAATTTACATAAAGATTCATTTCTATCTCCTAATAAAAAAAATAAATAATTATTGAATCCTGCTGATGATTCTACTTGTGCTTTAGCTCAAAGATGAAAATCTCTTTTGAATCCTGTTTTTTTACAAAGATGGTAACAATTCCACATTTTATCAGGCACGTGCTTTTTTTTCTTTTAAAATCATCCTCCTTTAAAAACATCTTGAGGTTCAGCCCTCAACAATGATTTAGCAAAAGGCATGCCACAAATTAGATTGAAAAACACTAAATTTTACAGCAAGTTAACTTAGACAGAAAAAAGTCTTAATTTGTCAGGGCGATTTGCTCTGGCAAATTGCCCTGTCAACAACTTGTGTTGTTGATCCTTATTACTTTAAAAATTCATTTATTGCTTTTGCAGCAGTTTTGCCGTGAAGCATTGTCAATATTACAGTCGCGGCTCCTGATACGGCATCACCTCCTGCAAATACTCCGGGAACTGAAGTTTTCATGTTGTTCATATCAACTGCAATGCCCCCTGCTTTATTGGTAGCGAGGGAAGGGAGGCTTTTGGCAACAATGGGGTTGGGACTTGTTCCGGTTGCAAATATAACTGCATCACAGTCGATCAGAAAAGTTTCGTCTGTATCGAAAATCCTGTTTTTGCCCCCTTCCGGATTTATTTCCGATCTCATTTTTCTAAAAAGGACTCCACCTGTATGTCCATGTTCATTTTCAACGATTTTTTCCGGTGAAATAAGAAACATGAATTCAATTCCTTCCTCTTTTGCATGAATGACCTCTTCTCTTCTTGCAGGCATATCATGCTCTTCCCTTCTGTATGCAACGATCACTCTTTTGCTTCCGGTTCTTAATGCGGTTCTGGCGGCATCCATCGCCACATTGCCTCCGCCAATTACAATAGTGGTTTCCCCGACAAAAAGAGGTGTTCTTGAGTCTTTTTTCCATGATTCCATAAGATTTACCCTTGTCAGAAATTCATTTGCAGATGAAGTTCCGTATAGATGGGTTCCCGGAATGTCAGGAAAATGCGGAACTCCCGCACCGGTCGTAACATAAAGTGCATCGTATTCCTTCAGGATCTCGTCAACTGTGATGGTCTTGCCGACAATTGTATTCATAACCAGTTCCACTCCCAGTCTGCGCAGAAATTCGATCTCACGGCTTAAAATGTATCTGGGAAGTCTAAATTCGGGAATACCGTAAATAAGAACTCCTCCCGGTTTATGAAGTGCTTCAAAGATAACCGCTTTGTGTCCCATCGCCGCAAGTTCACCGGCACATGTAAGACCTCCCGGTCCGCTGCCTGCGATCGCGATCTTTTTTCCTGTAGGAGAGGCGGTTTTTTCAATGATGATTTCATCTGAATAGTTATCGGCAAGAAATCTTTCAATGTTACCTATGCTTAACGGAGGCACAGTCCCCCCTTTCATTTTTCCGAGCGTACATTCTTTCTGACACTGATTTTCCTGAGGGCACACCCTGCCGCAGATCGCGGGGAGAAAATTCATCTTTCTTACGGTCTCAAGCGCTTCAGTAAATTTCTTTTCAGCAGTCAGTTTTAACATTTTCGGGATATCAATGCCTACAGGACATCCTTTCACACAAGGAGCATTCTTGCAGTCAAGACACCTTGATGCCTCAGTTACAGCCATTTCCATCGTATATCCGAGAGGTACTTCATCCATGTTCTTTTTTCTTTTTTCGGGGTCGCATAAAGGCATTATCTGTGCCGGAATATCAGTTTTTTTCATTCGTTCCTCTCTTACTGTGATGATGCAATTCTGCAATTATGGTTGTGCTGATGTCCGTATGAGGAAAGTCTTTTTATAAGAGAATCAAAATCAACAAGATCTCCTTCAAACTCAGGCCCGTCGATACATGCGAATCTTGTTTCTCCATTCACAGTGACCCTGCACCCGCCGCACATTCCTGTGCCGTCTATCATTATCGGGTTGAGACTTACTGTTGAAGGTATATTGAATTTCCTCAGTTCTTTAACAGTGGCCGCCATCATTTTAACGGGTCCGGCCACGAACGCTCTATCAAAAGGGACATATTTCTTTACCGCTTCTTCAATAAGGGCGATAACGAACCCTTTTCTGCCGACAGTTCCGTCATCTGTTGAAATATAAAGCCTGTTGTATGAAAGTTCACGCATTTCCTCTTCAAGAACAAGAGTGTTTCTGCTTTTTGTCCCTGCAAGAGTTACACACGAAATGTCCCTGTCATGAAGATACTGCATTACCGGAAGAAGAGGCGCTGCTCCGATACCCCCGGAAATGAAAAGCACATTCTTAAGATTTTCATCAATTTCGGCAGGTTTTCCCAGAGGTCCTGCCACATCGTTTATGAACGATCCCTCTTCGCCTGAACATATTTCCTTTGTGCCCTCTCCGATACTCTGAACTATGAGAGTTATAAGACCGTTCTTTTCATCATTTTTGCATACCGTCAAGGGAATCCTTTCACTTTGTTCTGAAAAACGGACAATAATGAATTGACCCGGACGCCATGATCTTGTAATACGAGGTGCGGTGATAACAATTTTGTGAATGTCTTTTGCAATTACAGTGTTTGAAATGATCTTTTCCACAACAATACTCCCCGGGTATAACCCTTTTTAAATAGATTTTGATATATAGGAAACCAACCGGCACAAACTGTTTACATAACTACCCATCTCATTGTCATACCACCCGAATATCTTCGCATGTGTAACAGGTATATTTGACAAAGGAGGAATATCAATGAACCCGGTTCTTGTGTGGGTGTCGTTACTTTCAATTACAACTGCCGACATTTTTCCTTTCAAGTCGCCTGATACATTCTGCCTTTGAGAAAAATGGATGCTGTCGATGTATTTACCTTCAGCGGCATCCTTATATATTCTGTTTATTACTTCTCTGCTTATTGAAGGGAATCCGTTGCTGTCAAGCGGGGAGTTGAATGTCAGATTAAGGTTTATGAGTGATACAGTCATAACAGGAACTCTTACCGAATCCGCCATAAATCCGATATTTTTCATTTCCGGAAGAATATATTCAAGTGCTTTAGCCGCTCCTGTTGTTGAAAGAATAATGTTGTTCCCTGCCGCCCGGTTTTTTCTAAGATCGGATGTTCCTGAAGACGGAACTGAATCAAGAACGCTCTGTGAATTAGTCATCGAATGGATCGTTGACATACTAGCTGTCAGAATCGAAGATGTCTCCTCATGGTCAAGAAGGGGCTTTATCATATGTGCAAGAGCCGTTGTAGTGCATGATGCAGCAGAGATCACATGGTGTTTTGACGGATTAAATGACTGGTGATTTATTCCGTATACCAGCATAACTGAATCGTCCGGCATGACTTTATTCTTTCCCTTAAATTTAAATGGTGCGGAAAGAACAACTTTTTTTGCACCTGAAATGATGTGCCCCCTCAGATTTCCTGATGAAGACGGGTCTTCTGAAGGGTCTGTGAATTTTCCTGTTGTGTCAATGACAATGCTTACGCCCTCCCTGTCCCAGCTTATTTTCTCAGGACTTCTTTCTTTTCTTAAAAATTTAACTTTTTTTCCGAAAAAAACGGTTTCTCCGTTTTCATCATCAGTTATTTCTATGTTCTCTTTTCCTTTATAGCCGAAAAGGAAGGATTCAAGTGAGCCGTAGGTGGAATCGTTTTTAACATAATCTATAAGGTCTGACAGAGATTTTCCCGCCTCTCTGCCGATATTTATAACAATTTTATCAAAATCGTCTGACAATATCAGGTTCCACAAAGTCAATTTGCCGATTCTTCCAAGCCCGTTGATGCCGATAGCGTTTTTAAAATTCATCTGAATCATTTTTTCCTCCCTGATACTATAAAAAACCGTAAATAAGTCCGGACTTACCGTCTATCATTATCTTCTCACCCGCTTTAATGGTTATGCTGTTTATATGGCACAGCTTTTTTTCTTCATTAAGCACAAGCGCCCTGCAGTTTACAACACCCGTCTTGCCAAGCCGTGCCGCTGTTACTGCCGCATGGGATGTCGCTCCGCCTCTTGATGTTAAAAGCCCGTCTGCTTCAAAGATTATTCCGATGTCATCACTCACAGTGTCGGGGCGTATGACAATTATTTTTTCTTCAGGATATTTCTTTTTAATTTTCATGAGATCCTCTTGTGAAAAAGCGGCTCTTCCCATAAGTGTATTTCCGCCAATGCCTGTTCCTTCGCCGATCTGAGTGGCGTTTTCGGGTATTGAAACAGAAAGCCACGGTTCGTTCTGATGATACTGTCTTATCTGCAATATGTGGAGATCTCCGCTATTCTTGGTCTCAAATGTGAATTCAATTTCCTGATGTCCGAACCCCTTGTCACTGACAAGCTGAGAAGAGATCTTTCCAAGTTCTGAATATATTTCTGGAAAATCTTTTTCCATGCTTATTTCCGGAGCATCTTTCATTGAAAAACGCTGTTTTTCAGTAACGGGATAAGGGTGAACGAGACCGCCTACAACATCTTCTCCCTGACTGCACATGACAAAATCACCATAAAGCTTTAGATCTCTTTCACCGGAAAAAGGTTCTCTTGTAAAAATAACCCCTGTACCTGAGTCGTAATTAATGTTTCCCAACACCATTTTCTGAATTATTACAGCAGTTCCCCATTCAGGCGCAATGTTCATCTTTTTTCTGTAAACCTCGGCCCTTTCTGAATCCCAGGAATCAAATACTGAATGGATCGAACAGATAAGCTGCTCTTCAAGGTCCTGCGGAAAGAAAATATCAGATACCTCAAGGATTTTCATATATTCCTTAGCGATCTTTTTCATTACCGCCGGCTTGAATTCTATTTTTTTCTCAACTTTATAAATTTTCTTGAAATCAGACATTATCCGGTCATATACATCCCTGTTTGTGCCGAAACTCATCCCCCAGCTCTGAAGAAGTCTTCTGTAGCAATCCCACGATGTCCAGCCGTAATTATCCTTTTTAGAAAGTTTTTCAGCAAACTCATCATTCATTCCCACATTAAGAAAAGTGTTCATTGCTCCCGGCATGGAAATCGCCGATCCGCTCCTGACCGAAAGTAAAAGAGGGTTTGATGGATCACCGTATTTCAAACCGGCACTTCTCTCAATTTCTTTAAGATTTTCCATGATCATTTTCCGGATCTCTTTTTTTATCTCCGGATGTTTTATAAGTGCTTTCCTGCGTCTGAAAAGCTCTGTGGTAAGTATGAATCCGGGAGGAACAGGCATTCCGTAACTTCTTATTTTTTTAAGGAAATATCCCTTCGCGCCGAGAAAAACCTGATTGTCCAGTTCATCGCTCTGTTCACAAAGTTTTGATATTACAGAGTCGCTTCTGTAATTCATTATCAGGTGTATGTTCTCGTTTGAAATATCTGCGGGCATTTCTCTGAACAGGGAAAGAACATTGTTTATAAGATTGTCAACCTTCTGAATGAGGAAGGATGACGAAATGACATCTCTGTAAAATTCCTCGGACCTTTTATGAATGTAGCATTCCTTTTCCTTTTCATCAGAAAATTTCAGATCGCTCTTTTCAATGTGCTGCTCAAGTATGAGCTTGAGATTTCTATCATGTATCCCCAGAAAAAAATCAACAACTATTTTTGAAATATCCTCTGCCAGAAACTCAAAAATATTTGTATACTGGTTTATGGAAAAGCTTGATGATTCCATGCTGTATTTAAGTATGTTCAGATCGGATATGAGGTTTTCGTTAGTTATTCCGCCCAGCTCAAGCCCTTCTCTGAACAGATCAATTATTTCTGTAACAATGCTCAGGGTTTCTGCTGAAATGTAATTCAGCTTTGCATTGGAGATCATTCTGTCCATAAGCGATGAAACGAAGATCTCCATTCTGAATATCATGCCGAGAGCTTCAAATTTTGGTTCGCGGTATTCCCCGTACATTGAAGGAATGCCTATGGCGATATGTCTTTTATAGTAGATATTCTCAACCCCTTCAGTCTTTTCTGCGGAAAGCACGGTGTTTTTAAGATATGACATTATTGAAAAAGAACAATTAAGCGCCTTTTTCCAATTTCCCGCAGAAAGCTCATTTTCAAGAGATTCGATCAGCTCTTTAGGTATATAGTTGAAATTTCTAAGTTTTTTTGAAACATCTCCCGGATTGAAATAATATTTCTCTCTTAAAAGGAAATTCAACTTGAAAAGATATTCAACTTTTTTAAGTTCATTGCTTTCAGGAATTTTCATGGAATCGAGCAGTTTAAAAAGTTCACCGGTATCCATACTGAAGAGCTCATCTACATCTCCTGAGACTTTTTCCAGCACCGAGGAGGCGATCTCGTGAATTTTAAGGAAAGAGTGTTCCGAAATATCAAGAGATTCAAAAACATCCAGAGGAACTCTCCCCGCCAGGATCTCTTTTTTCGTGCTGACCCAGAAATCAAAAATTATTTTTACGAGCTCAATATGTGTGTTGTTGCTTTCGGCATGGATCTGCTTTCTGAGAAAATGGATGAGCCTGTCATTCCTGTGAAATAGTTCATCTATCGCAGTAGATATTTTTCTCAGTTCACCTTCAGCACCTATCTCATTAAAATAGACCGGAAACAGCACAGCGATCTGTCTTGCAATATGATAAGAAGAACTGATCCTGCTGTTAAGGAATTTTGTGACATCGTTTTGAAAAAGGTCTGTATCGGAAATAAAAACCCCGCCGACTTTAAGGTTGATAAGGAGTGCAGAAAGAAGTTTTGTGCATTTTGAAGGGTCGACCGCAATTATTTCAAGCCAGGTACGGATGTTCTTGATATGATTCCGGTTCATTATTATCTGCCAGTCAGAACTGACGCCTTTCATTTCGGGATAGACAAACCCTGCTTCGATCACCTTTTCAAAATAGTGGTCGATTAATTCAGGCCCGGCTTTGCTTACGATCTCAATACCCAGAGTTTTTATGCAGTCTAAAACCGCACTCTGGAAACGGTTCTGAACCGGCTTAAAAAAGTTAAAGATCCTTGTGACAAATAATTTGCTTTTTTCATTATCATCAAGAAAAACTGTTTTCAGAATCCTGTTAAGATCAAATAGAAGGTGCTCTCTCATTCCTGCCATTGATTCAAGTCCGAGAAGATAGAAAATGTAATATATTCTGCTTTCAGGAGTGGATATAAGATCCAATGAACGACGCAGATTTTCTGTGAAAAAAGAAAAATCAGGAACAACAAGAAGATCTTCGAATGATTTGGCGTTATGTATCATTTCGGCAGAATCTTCAAACAACTTTGAGGGGAATTGAGTTTTTAACATTTCGTCAACTTCCTTTGATTCAGGACCGTATTCAATTCCCAGACCGTATTCCCAGACAGCAAAGGGCTGTATTGTCTTCCAGTAGAGTATGTTTTTTATCAGAGATTTTTTCATTATGTTGAAAACTGTATTCTGCAAAGCCGCTTGTGTTGCCACACCGGCCAAATATTTTTTCAGATAACTGGATGATTCGATCAGTCCCAAATTGTCTGTAGATAACATTTTATCGAGTATATCAACATAGTATGCCAAAGAAGATGTTGCTGTTGTCTCTTGACCTGAAAATTTATAAAGGATTTCCGTTGCACCAAGAAGTGTGTTTATAAGACGGTGCAGCTGAGACTGATTCAGTTTGAATAATGTTATTGACACTAGTTCATCTGCAAAACAGATGAATATTTTCTCTCTTTCGGGATGTTTCATGAAACTCCAGAGATTTTCAAGAATTATCCATCTGTAACCTTCAACGATCTCATCAAGATCGGGAAAACGGTGGTGTTTTTCTTTAAGGTAGTCGGTCAATCTTTTTGTGACCATTGGAAAGGGGGCGACAATTTCAAGGAGAAAAAGTTCTTTTTCTGAGAAATTGTTATGAACAGAGTGTGTTTCCAGCATGTTAGCTCTAAGGGCTTCTGATTTGTGAACAATATTTGCCATTTGTCTGCTTCCTTTAAAAAGAAAAAACAAAAAACCTTGCGCAGCCACTTATATGCAAACGATATGCCAGGTAAATTTAAAAAACAAACTCAGTTAATTCAACCACTTAGATCCGGAGCTGCAAAATTGATGGTTTTATGACAGGGCATTTTGCCCCATGTGCTCTTTTTGTTAATATTTTTTCAGTTTTCTTCTTAAAGTGGTGATATCTATTCCAAGAAGCATTGCTGCTTTTGTTTTGTTGCCATCTGTTATCAGAAGGGCCTTTTCAATATATTCCCTTTCGTTATCAGCAAGTGACATGAAATTACGGGTCTGTATGTTCTCTCCGGTATGTTTTAAAGACTCCTGATTTATGCCGGATATATCGTCAAGAGTAATGGCACTTCCCTTTGAAAGCAGAACGGCTTTTCTGATAAAATTTCGTAATTCCCTTACATTTCCGTACCATGGTCTGTCACAGAGATATTCCTGTGCCTCTTTAGAAATATTATAGACCTGTTTCTTTAATTCGTCTGCGGCTTCTATCATAAATCTTGATGCAAGCCATGTGACATCCTCTTTTCTTTCCCGTAAAGGGGGGAGAATTATTTCAAATTCTGCGAGCCTGTAGTAAAGGTCTTCCCTGAATTTTCCCTCTTTTACCAACTCGAAAAGAGGTTTGTTGCTTGCACTGATTATCCGCACATCAATGTTTGTAGGGGTGCTTGAACCCACTGGAACGATGGTTTTCTCTTCCACTACTCTGAGCAGTCTTGACTGAAGATGTGCCGAAGCATTCTCAAGTTCATCAAGAAAAATAGTTCCGTTGTTTGCAGATTCAAAAGCTCCGCATCTTTTTTTATCGGCACCGGTAAATG
This sequence comes from bacterium, assembly GCA_017997475.1. Classification (GTDB taxonomy): domain Bacteria; phylum UBP6; class UBA1177; order UBA1177; family UBA1177; genus JAGOEX01. The sequence goes on along the minus strand of JAGOEX010000031.1, from coordinate 4,658 downwards.
CCCCTTTTTCGTGTCCGAAAAGTTCACTTTCAATAAGATTTTCGGGCAAAGTTCCCAGATCAAGTTTAACAAACGGGTGATTTTTCCTTCCGCTCATATCATGGATCGCTCTGGCAAGATAACTTTTTCCTGAGCCCGTCTCTCCTCTTAATATTACTGAAAAAGGTGTCCATGCAACGCTTCTGGCTTTGTCAAAAACCTCTTTCATTTTAGGACTTTTTGCAAAAAACCAGTTTTCCTGAGAGTTCTGTTCCTGAAGAGATCTTATCTGCTCCTGCTGCATTAAAGGAAGCGAAAGATCATACAGGACATTGAGGATGTTCTTTTCATCAACCGGTTTTTGTAGGTACCTGTCAACACCTGCCTCTATGGCACTGATAAGATCAGGTATTTCAGCAAATGCGGTGTTGAGGATGACCGGAATGTTCCTGTTGATGGCTTTTATTTCCTTTGTAAGCTGTATTCCGTCTTTATAAGGCATTCTAAGATCGGTTATTACAATATCGGGACGGTGTTGAATGAATTTTTTTAATCCGTCACTTCCGTTAGATGCCAGGTGAATAGTGTGAAAGAAATCCTTAAGAAAAACAAAAACAGTATTCCTCAGATCATCATCATCTTCAACATAAAGCAGTTTTATATTCCGTAAAAGAAGAAATTCACTGGGGAAAACACTTTTCATTACAGCACCTTAACAAAAAAAACCGACTGCTATATAAGAGATACAGAATAAAACTGCAAAGTCAAATAATACAGAATTTCAGAAACCGGAAGGGGGCGTTATGCCCTGGTATTTTGCCCTGTCTGTGCTGAAATGATTGGGAAAAAAGACTTGCCGCCCCTGTATTAACAACATAACGGCATTTTGGCACAAACTTTGCTCAGTATAAGAGTTTTAAGGTAGAAAAAGTTCATTTAATTCGGAGAGTGATATGATGAAGAAAAAAGTGCTTCTTGTTGATGATGACGCTGATGTTGTTGCTCAGAACAAAATGTTCCTTGAATCTGCCGGTTATTTTGTAGAGTCGGCCGGAAGTGCAGGAGAGGCGGAAAAAAAACTGGATTCATTTGATCCAGACATTGTTGTGGTTGATATAATGATGGAGCACCCCAAAGCCGGAGTTGAGCTTGCAAGAAAACTGACAGATCCGGACAATGATAAAAGATATCCGGTTATATTTCTTACAAGCTACGGAGCTAACCCTGAGCTGTTGGATGAACCAGATTACATATGGTCAAAAACAGTGAATGTCCTGAGTAAACCGGCCGATCCTTTAAAGCTTTTAGATGAGATCAACGGATATTTCGAATTTTTAATGCTTCAATCCGATCAAGTAAAGGGATAAAGAATTACACTCTCAATCTTTACAATTTTCAATACTTCTGATAAATTACCATCTGGCTGATTTGAAATGGAGGAATTATGATCTCTAAAAAGATGGCTCTTGACAGCGGTCTTGCACTGGTGCTGATATCGCTGATAGTTTTTTTCATTACTAAAAACATTTATGCAATTTATTTTGCAACCGGTTTTACTGTTGTCTGCATGACTGTTCCAATTGTTTTCAAACCGTTTGCAAAGCTCTGGTTCGGTCTGTCCCATTTTATCGGAACATTTCTTTCAAAGATCATTCTTTCAATAGTTTTTTACACAGTGATTACTCCTGTGGCGCTTTTAAGGCAGGTGATGGGCAAAGATTCACTTATGCTTAAAAAGTTCAAAAAGGGAACTGATTCTGTTTTTGTTGAAAGGAATCATACTTATAAAAGCGAAGACATTTTAAAACCATATTAGGAGTTAGCAATGGAATTTATTAAAGATCTCTGGGGATTTTTAAGGGTCAGAAAAAAATACTGGATGATTCCGGCCATTTTTGTTCTTCTTCTTTTCGGTGTGCTGATCGTCCTTTCAAGCGGCAGTGCAATTGCTCCTTTTATTTACACAATATTCTAATAAATCCGAGGTGTTATGAGACAGATCATTCTTGGAATATCGGCTTTTTATCATGACAGTGCGGCGTCACTTTTAATTGACGGAGAGATCATTGCGGCGGCTCACGAAGAGCGGTTCACAAGAAAAAAACATACTGCCGAGTTTCCAGTGAACGCAGTTAAATATGTTCTTGATGAAGCCGGAATTGCTCTTGATGATGTGACAGTCATTGCTTTTTATGATAAGCCATACATCAAATTTGAGCGACTTCTTGAGACATATCACGCATTTGCGCCACATGGACTCAAAAGTTTTCTTTCAGCCGTACCGGTCTGGATAAAGGAAAAACTTTTCATGAAAGATATGCTCAAAAGCGAATTTGAAAAGCTGGGGACAAAAATACCTCAAATCGTTTTTCCTGAACATCATCTTTCACATGCGGCAAGTGCTTTTTATCCGTCACCTTTTGCTGATGCGGCGATACTTACTCTTGACGGGGTCGGTGAATGGGCGACAACAACGATCTGTCACGGAACCGGTAAAGATATAAAAATACTGAAAGAACTCCACTTTCCTCATTCAATCGGTCTTTTATATTCCGCTTTCACTCATTACTGCGGATTCAAAGTTAATTCAGGCGAATACAAGCTGATGGGACTTGCCCCTTACGGAAATCCCGATAGTGAGGAGCGTGAGATATTCAAGAAAAAGACACTTGAAAACCTTGTTGATGTCCGTGAAGATGGATCAATCCTCTTAAATCAGAAATATTTTGATTATGCAACGGGACTGAGCATGACCAATGATGATAAGTGGCAGGAACTGTTCGGGATTCCGAGAAGAAAATCGGAATCAGATCTTAATCAGAGTTATATGAACATGTCATTGGCGATTCAGGAGATAACTGAAGAAGTTGTGATAAAGCTGGCTAAAACCGCTAAAGAATTAACAAAATCTGATAACATCGTTCTTGCGGGGGGAGTTGCGCTCAACTGTGTTGCAAACGGAAAACTGCTTAGAGAAAAAATATTCAAGGGCTTATGGATCCAGCCTGCGGCAGGTGATGCCGGTGGATCGCTCGGAGCCGCACTTGCTGCTTACTACATTCATCTGAATAACGAAAGGACTAAAATTGACAAACGGGATTCGATGAAAGGGGCATATCTTGGTCCTGAGTTCGGTGATGTTGAAATTGAAAAAGTCGCAAGAAAATATCAGGCGAAGTTCGTTAAATACGATGATTTTGACAAACTCTGCGACAAAACTGCCGACCTTTTAAATGGGGATATTGTCATCGGCTGGTTTCAGGGAAGAATGGAATTCGGCCCCCGGGCACTTGGCAACCGCTCTATCTTAGGAGATTCAAGAAGCCCAGAAATGCAGAAAAAACTGAACTTAAAGATCAAATATCGTGAAGGATTCAGACCATTTGCGCCATCAGTCATGGAAGAAGAAATAAGAACTTTCTTTGATCTTGATGACATCACTCCCTATATGCTTCTTGTCGCCCCGGTTCAAGAAAAAAGAAGAAATAAAGTTCCTGCAAACTATAATTCTCTGCCTCTTTATGAACGGCTTTACCATCTTCGCAGTGATGTGCCGTCAATAACTCATGTTGATTTTTCAGCAAGAATTCAAAGTGTCAGCAAAGAGACAAACCTTAGATACTGGCAGCTCATTGACACATTCAGACAGAAAACCGGCTTCGGAGTCATCGTCAACACCTCTTTCAATGTCAGAGGCGAACCGATCGTCTGCACTCCCGATGACGCATTCCGCTGTTTTATGAGAACCGAAATGGATTATCTTGTCATGGGCAACTATTTCTTTGACAAAAAAGAACAGCCCGGCTGGGACAAAAAAGACAACTGGAAAGAAGAATTCAAACTGGATTGAGGATCTGTCATGTTTAAATCAAACTTTTTTTAACCTTGTATTTTTAAAATTTGTGTGACTAAACTGTCTGACTATTTTGCAGCGTATTGCAAAAAAGTCTTGACTATTTTGCATTTTGCTGCAAAATAGTCGTCTTTTCTGATTTCTTCAGATGTCACTTATCCGGATATTTTGCCCGGACGGCTTTGATGACTTCGTGGATTTCGACGAAACATTTAACAAGTTCAGGGTCAAAATGCTTTCCTGAGAGTGAAGTTATTTCCCTGATGACTTCTTCTTCGGGCCACGCTTCCTTATAAACCCTTTTTGAAACGAGTGCATCATAAACATCAGCGATCGCAACTATCCTTCCGCAAAGAGGAATGTCTTTTCCTGCAATACCTTTGGGATAACCTGTCCCGTCAAATTTTTCATGATGGGTCAAAGAAATTACCGCCGCCATTTCATCAACTTCATAAAAACGGTTCTCAAATATTTTTGTTCCTTCGTCAGGATGTGTCTTTATTATCGCAAACTCAACTTCATCAAGTTTCCCCGGCTTTTTCAAAATAGTGTCTGAAATCGCCACCTTGCCTACATCATGAAGCATTGCGGCTATCCTCATGTTGTCGGTATATGTTTTTATCTCATGTTCATCAACGCTGTTCTTTTTTGCCCACTGGCGATATATTTCAACACTGTATGCTCCGACCCTGTTGACATGACTGCCTGTCTGCATCGGATCACGAAGTTCAGCCATTTTTATCATTCTGAGAATCGTTTCTCTTGTTATTCTTGCTTTTTCGATCGCCGCCGAAGCGTTTGCCGCAAAAAATTTGACCACAGAAAG
>JAGOEX010000238.1 GCA_017997475.1 bacterium | reverse complement strand
AATTAAATGAGCAGAAAAAGGTGAGAGAATAAAACCACAATGCTACAGATAATTTTCGAATTAAATTGAAAAGGAAATTTGCAGAGGTTATTATTTATCGTGCAGATGAATTTTTGGGGACTAACAATGAGCAATTCAATCTACGAAGTCATTATTTATAAAAATGATGAAGGCAGTGCAAATATCTCTGTCCGTGTTGAAAATGAAACTGTCTGGTTAACAATAGAACAGATGTCAGAGCTATTCAATAAAAGCCGTTCTACAATCAACGAACATATTCTCAATATTTACAAAGAGAAAGAACTTATAGAAGAGGAGACTGTGAGAAAAATCGGAAATTCCGATTTTTCTACCAAACCGACTAATTTCTACAATCTTGATGTGATTATTTCTGTTGGCTATCGTGTTAAATCGGTACAGGGAACACGCTTTAGACAGTGGGCAACGCAACGATTGAAAGAATACATTGTAAAAGGTTTTACAATGGATGATCAGCGTCTGAAAGGAATCGGCGGTGGTGATTACTGGAAAGAATTGCTTGATCGCATCCGCGATATACGAAGCAGTGAAAAAGTACTCTATCGTCAGGTTCTTGATCTCTACGCAACCAGTATTGACTACGATCCCAAAACGCCGGAATCAATCCATTTTTTTAAAGTGGTGCAGAATAAATTGCACTATGCAGTAAACAAACTAACCGCTGCGGAAACCATCTATTCTCGTGCTGATGCTGAAAAGGAATTTATGGGATTAACCACTTTCGCGGGAAAGATGCCAATAAAATCAGAAACAAAAATTGCAAAAAACTATCTGGTTAAAGATGAATTGTTCAGGCTTAACCGTCTTGTTTCGGCATTTTTTGATCTTGCTGAAATAAAGGCACAAGAGCATATTCAGATGCAGATGAAAGATTGGGTCCTGGAACTTGATCAATTTACAAAGATATATGGGAAAGGCACCCTTGAAAATGCCGGCAAAATAAGCCATAGCGAAGCCATGGACAAGGCGGAAGAGGAATATAGAAAATATCAGGCAAGAACCCTTTCACCGGTCGAAAAAGATTACCTTGATGCGATTATGGCGTTAGAGCAAAAGGTTGCGAAAAAAAAGGCAAAGCATGAGTAAGCAGGATTTATAGAGAAACTTTCAGTTTAATGATCAATGGGTGGAATATGAAAAGACATTTTACAGCAATTCTGATACTAATGTTTTTAACGGTTATCTTATCCTGTGGAGTAGAAGACGAAACAGACAGCGATAATGAGAACGGATCTGATACAGATAGCGGCGAGAAAACAGATGATCCGGAAGAGATAGTTGTTTTCCCTGATCCCGGATTGGAAAAATGTGTGAGGGACGAGATACATCAGGATTCGGGTGACCTTCTTTATAAAGATGTTTCAATGCAGCTTTTTCTTGATTGTGTAGGAAAGGGAGTTGAAAACCTAGATGGAATTGAAAAAATGGTGTCTTTAAAATATGTTGAACTTGGCAACAACAAGATTAAAGATTTAACCCCGTTGTCAAAGTGTTTGAATTTGAGGGAACTGGATCTTTATAAGAATGAAATAACAGATGGATCTCCCTTGAAAAATTTAGCTAATATCACAAGATTGAATATTTCGAATAATTCAATCTCTGATATTAGCTATGTTAAGGATATGGTGAATTTAAATTCGTTTAATACAGGCGGTAACACAATAACGAATATTTCATCAATTAGAAGTTTAGTCAATTTAGAAATCTTAGCCATTGGTGGAGCAGAATTAACAGATATAAGTCCAGTTTCTGATTTAACAAAACTCAGGGTTTTAGGTTTAAACAGTAATAAAATAACCTCTATCCAACCTATTAAAACATTGGTAACCTTAAAGACTATCAATATTGAAAGCAATTGCATAACCGACTTTTCCCCTATTGATTATCTAAAAGAAAATGGAAGTCTGACATCTGTGCAAGGTGATTCTGTCAGTGATCAGGATTACGACAGATGTAAATAAACGATGTTCTGATTAAATCCAGTTACCGCACGATCTTTCTTCCCCAGAGTCATCCAGCGGTTGTTTCAGGATTCAATGCGTTTTGACAAGCTCATGACAGGTGTAATGGTGTAATCGTGGAATGGTTGGTCACTTCGTGATGGTGTCGAATGACCTTTCTTTAATTTTGTATTTACTCATTTTATCAGTTAATATTCAACGGATCAGTTTTTTGAAAAGATGGAGAGAATGTGATGAACGGAATAATTTTATTTGAGCAGAAAAAGGTGCGGAGAGTCAGGTTTAATGATGAATGGTGGTTTGTAATAAATGATGTTGTAGCGGTACTTACCGATTCAGTTAATCCGTCAGATTATTTGAAAAAACTCCGGAAGAGAGATGAGTCTTTGAGTGATGCCTTTAAAGGGGGGGGACAATCTGTCCCCCCCCTTGGGCTTGAATTTGATACAGCAGGTGGAAGACAGATGCTGCAATGCTGGAATACTACCGGCATTCTGCGTCTGATCCAGTCAATTCCATCTCCGAAAGCTGAACCTTTTAAGAGATGGCTTGCAAAAGTGGGATATGAACGGCTTGAAGAGATTGAAAATCCGGAACTTGCAGCAAAAAGGATGCGTGAAATTTATAAACAGAAAGGATATTCCGACGAGTGGATCGAAAAGAGGATGCGGGGGATTGCCGTCCGTGACGAATTGACTGATGAATGGAAAAAAAGAGGCGTTAAGGAGAAAGCGGAATATTCCATCCTTACAGCTGAAATAAGCAAAGCGACTTTCGGAATGACACCTTCAGAGTATAAAGATTTTAAGGAGCTTACAAATCCCGGAGATAATCTCCGTGATCATATGACAGATCTTGAACTTATTTTTACAATGCTGGGAGAAGCTTCAACAACTGAGATAGCAAGAGAAAAAGATGCTCAGGGATTTACCGAAAACAAGGAAGCCGCAGTTAAAGGGGGCGTAGTGGCCGGAAATGCAAGAAGAGAACTTGAACAGAAATCCGGTAAAAAGGTATCTACCCGTCAAAACTATAAACAAATTCCTCAATCAAAGTCGAAAGGAACTAAAAAGATTAAATAGCCCGATCGTTTTTATATTTTATCATTACATGGAAACCAAATTGTTTCCATAAATATCGAAGATAACTGCATAAACGATTTTTCCCCTATTGATTATCTCAAAGAAAACGGAAATTAAATTAAAAAATTGAATATCGTAACAGTTTTTAATACTATTCCGGCGGCTCGATAGTTTTATCTGAATTGTCAGGAGGAGATAATGGTTTTCAGAGTTGAAGTTGGACTGCGAAAGGACATGAAAGATCCGGAAGGGGCGACCTGGCTCCGGAGGATACACAATGATCTTAACATTGAAAAAGTCAGTGATGTCAGGGTGTTAAAGGTCTATCTCATAGATTGTGAAGGAATAGACATCAAACAGGTGAACAGTTTTGCAAATGAAGTTCTTGCAGATCCCGTGACAGAGGTTTTTGAGACAAGCGAGATACTTGCAGACAACTATCAGTTCGACTGGCTCATCGAGACCGGATTCCTTCCCGGCGTTACTGATAACGAAGGAAAAACGGCTCTGTGGGGGCTTAAAACCTTTCTTGGATCAATAGGCGATGATGATATGATCTTTTCGGGAAGAAAATATCTTGTCACAGGAAGAGTGGAGAAAAATACTGCTGAAATTATCGGTTCAAAACTTTTTGCAAACGGGCTCATTCAGCGTTACTCGGTCGTAAGTTTTCAGGAGTGGGCAGGGGGAAAGAAGATAGGCAACACCGTTCCGAGAGTGAAAAGCAGTTCGGTTCCAGTTGTTGAAACGGTGGCACTTGACCTTTCCGATGAAGAGCTGATGGCACTTTCAAGGTCGAAAGTTCTTGCGCTGAACCTTGATGAAATGAAGGCGATGAGAGATTACTTCAGAAAAAAGGAAGTGCTTGAATACAGAAAGCAGAAAGGGTTTCCCAAAAAAGCGACTGACTGTGAAATAGAAGTCATCGCCCAGACATGGAGTGAGCACT
>JAGOEX010000237.1:1344-4047 GCA_017997475.1 bacterium | reverse complement strand
TATTTCATATCTTTTTAATTTAATTCGCGGATTTATTGTTTCCCTAAACTGTGCCGCTCGTCTTTTGTTTTTATATTTCTCGGCCGGGCTATTTATTTAACGCGCCATTTAATTGCGCCCAACGTTTCGGCATATCTGATGTTTTCGCCGAATTTGTTAGTCAATACTTGAATATTAGCAGGTTCTTGTTCATTTCGGAAGACCGTTGATTGACCACCAAGCAGAGGCGAAAATATGGGCGGAATCCCGACTCGTCCCTTTAAATTACAAATGAGAGTCGGGATGTAGCCAGATATGCCGTGTTAGACGATGCTTTTTGGAGGCAAATTTCCACCCAAACGTCATAAAAATTTTCTTTTCCCATGTTGATATTTTGAGGCTATTTATCCCTCCAATCTTTATCAGTCCTAGTCCTATGAATCTTCTGTAAAGAATTTTGTTGTTTTAATAACTGGATATAAGAATCTCTAATCAAATTTTTCTTTTGAGCTTCAATATTATCTCTAAAAAAATTGTACAATGACATCCACTGAACGATAGATAATTGAGTAGGTTTTGCTTGCAAATTAAACTTTGAATCTTTTGCGAGCCTTCGAGACTGTGTTTCTGTAAAAACTTTAGCGAAACTTTCTTTTAGTGTAGATTTGAATTGGCTAAAACCATAAACTACAAAATTTTTCCATTCAAATAAATCTTTCTCGTCTATTAAAGACTTATCTAAACGCCTAAGACGGAATAAAACCACCTCTACTCGTGGAGACGGCTTAAAATCATTACGTTTAAAATGATGAACGATGGATGGTACGAAATGAGTTTTGATAAAAAGCGACTTTATTGATTCAGCAGGCTCGCCAAGATATTTTAATGCAGCTTGTTTTTGAACAAAGAGATAAATATCTTCGGAAAGTCGCTTTTGTTCGCTCAATTGACGGATAATGTCAGCAGTATAATTAAACGGAATATTGGAAAAAATTTTGTAGTTTTTGTCAGCAGGAAAATTATAATTCAGAATATCTTGGTTTACTATTCGGACGTTCGAAGCCAATTCAAATCTTTTTCGCAAGTCATTGTACAATTTTTTGTCCTTCTCTATTGCAATAACTTCCTTACTGTACTTGCGGAGAGTGTCGGTAATTTCGCCAGTTCCTGCACCAATATCAAAAACTACATCATTCGTAGAAATACTTGATCCTTTGATTAGAGATTCTACCAATTCTTTGTTCTTAACAAAATTCTGTGAAAATTTAATATCTCTCATAATGATTCAGGAAATAGCCTCAAAATACTTAAGAAAATTTTTCCACCATGCTTTCCAAATTTGCCTCCAAAAAATTTCGTCTAACATCAGTGTATACGCATTGCGTATATATTCCCAAATCAGCATGTTTTACGCATTGCGTATATTTTTTTCCTATGCGTGCAACTGTCATAATTCACCTTTTTTTGTTAAATTATCAAGCGGACTGACTATTTTATCCAGTCCTTTTTTTGTTATATGTGTATATATTTCAGTTGTTTTTGAATTTGCATGTCCAAGCAACTCCTGAATGTATCTTAAATCGGTTCCTCTTTCTAAAAGATGTGTTGCAAAGCTGTGTCTCAGCGTATGAACTGTTGCGTGTTTTTTGATTCCTGATTTTGAAAGAGCCATTCTGAATATATTTTGTACACTTCTGACGCTATATTGCCCTCCTTTCTGACCTTCAAACAAATGGTTTTCAGGTTTATACTCTCGATAGTAGTCTCTAAGTAATTCCAAAAGTGCCTGAGAAAGAAGTGTTGTTCTGTCTTTTTTTCCTTTTGATTCCCGAATAAGTATCAGATTTCTTTTTGAATCGATGTCCGTGATTTTTAAATTTACAACTTCACTGAGTCTTAATCCGCCTGAATAAATAAGATATAAAATAGCTTTGTGTTTAATATTGGACACTTGTTTAAAAAGTTTAATAATTTCTTCTTCGCTTAGAACCGAAGGCAACTTGTGCTCTTTTTTAGGTCTTGGTAGATCATATATTTCTCTTTTCCTGCCAAGTACTTTTTCATAATAGAATTTAATGGCGTTAATTTGAAGATTTTGAAAAGAAGAGGATGTCCCATTTTTTAATTGCTTTAAAAGATAATCCTGAATTTCATTTTTATTTAGATCGTCTATTTTTTTATGTGAGAAAAAAGCAAGAAAATTCTGAAACGCATTTATGTAGCTTTTTCTGGTGTTTGAGCTGTATCTTTTTAATTGCAGCATTGTTTTATATTCTTCTAAAATCCCGCTCATTTTCCATCCCTCTTTCACCGAACTGAAAAACCATACAAAAATTAACAACTTCGGTCAAGGAAAAGTGCCAGACTTTGTCTGTGTGACGGGTGATTTTCTTTGCCTGAACATAAATATTATTTCCCTTTTCCTTTTTTATTTTCGAGCAGTCTTTTTTCCATTTCATCCAGTTCTTTCAGATCATCTTCATCCGCTTTTTTTGCAGCGGCTATTTTTCTTTTTTTATCTTTTGTCTCTTTTGTTTGGGTTTTACCCTCAATCGCTCCATGTTGAGTGGTATGTTCCAAAATGGAACTCACCACTTTTTCATCCAGTTCTTTGAGATCATCTCCGTATACTCAGTCGTCCACCTTCATTTTGAACTGTTTCCATTTTGGAAAGAGTTGCCTCTTTTTGTAATTTCCTTCTCATTTCACTGAACTGAAAAACTA
>JAGOEX010000237.1:0-1244 GCA_017997475.1 bacterium | reverse complement strand
GAAGTTTTAACGGAGTCGGAAGTTTTAACGGAGTCGGAAGTTTTAACGGAGTCGGAAGTGTCTGATACGGAGTCGGATGAAACTGTTGATGAGGATGTGTATGTTCCTGTTGCGACTGATTTTGTACTGCTGAAAACCAACAAGGGTGACATCACGATTGGTCTTTATGAAAGTGAAGTGCCTGATACTGTAGCGAATTTTAAGCAGTATGCAACTGACAAATTTTATGACGGGCTGATATTTCACCGCATAGTTCCGGGATTTGTTATTCAGGGCGGAGGATATGATAAAGACCTTGTTGCAAGAGAGACCAGAGATAAAATAGATTTTGAAGGAAGTCCGCTGATCAAGCATATCAAATATGTCGTTTCAATGGCAAGATCTACAAGCATTCATTCCGCAACATCACAGTTTTTCATAATGCTCGACACATTTCCCCACCTTGATTACACAAGTGATGAAGACTTCATGGATAAAGAGAAATTCCCCTGCACAGCTTTTGGAATTGTGACAGATGGCTTTGAAATCGTTGATGAAATAGCTGAAGTCGAAACTGAAACGCAAGGAATGTTCGAAGGAGTCCCCGTTGAACCCGTCATCATTGAAAGCGCAGAGTTGATTAATTAAGGTTTCTATATTTCAAAAATCACAAGGCGGTCATTCATTGAGACGATTTTCATGCAGAACTCTTTTTCTATGTATTTAAAAGTTTCAGGTTGGGCAATGAAAATATGGGTGGGGTCATTTCGGTAATACCATTTTGAAAAGTTTGTCGGTTCCGCATAAATATGAGTCATTATATAAAGTTTACCATTTGGTTTGAGAAGGTTTTTCAGCTTGATCATCTCCTTGTCAGGGTGACGAAAATGTTCAAAGACTTCACAGCAGATAATATAATCATATTTATCTTCAAGTGGCTTTGTGTCAGGATGAAAGAACGGGTCATAAATTTTTATCAAGTATCCGTTTTCCTTGAGTATTTCTGAAATGACAGGAACCCTGCCGCAACCGTAGTCAAGACCTGAGTGCTGATTATTAAAATTTTTAAGAACGGCATTAATTAAAGGAGCTGTAAAATTTCTGTATCCTGCATCATGGATGTCATAGTTATGCAGTTCATACCGCTTTTTTTCAAGCTCTGAAGATAAGTGGAATTTTTCATCCATCACAAATGCCTTGCACTTTTGACAGATGAAAAACCTGTCATCCGCCTTATCAGTTAAATGGGTTTTACAAAGTGTGCA
>JAGOEX010000236.1 GCA_017997475.1 bacterium | reverse complement strand
CCACATAATCACCAAGCCAGACAAGAGATGAAAGCTTTCCTTTCTCAACATCAACTTTGCGCATGCCGAAATCAACCATTTTGTCACCTTTTTTCAAACCTTCGCTTTTCGGTTCATCGGCAAAAAGAATGGAAAAAGCAATAACAGAAATGATCAAAACAAAAGGAATCCTCAAGATCTTCATAAACTACTCCTTATTTTCATTAATTTTCTCTTTTTCATAATTTACAGGTGATATCTGCCACACAGCTACTTCGCCTTCATATCCTTTAAGTTCGACACTTCTTTTATAACCCTCCGGTCTCAATCCCGCAGATTCAACAGTTTCTTCAGAAACAAGAATTCCTCCAATTTCAGATTTACTTTCAAGCCGTGCGGCAAAATTCACACCTCTTCCTATTGCTGAGTATTCGATGTGACCGGCACCGCCGAGGTTTCCGACAAACACAGTATCAGTAGCGATGCCTATTCTTATTTTAAGCTCTCTTCCTGTTATCTCCATCCACTCTTTCTGCATATCATGAACCTTCTTCTGCATTGCAACGGCACAGTCAAGTGCTTTTTTTGCATGATCACCGAATGGTTTCGGTGCTCCGAAAAGGATCATCAACCCGTCGCCGTTTATTTTGTCAACATATCCATTGTGTTCAGCAGTTATCGTCATCATTTCGTCAAGATAAAGCCGGAGAGACTTCATGATGCTCTCTGCGTTGAGCGAGTTTGACAATGATGTATAACCTGCGATGTCGCTGAAAAGTATTGTTATCTGCCTTCTTTCTGCAGAGTTGCTCTGAAGCACTTTACCGCCTGTTTCTTTAAGCCAGCTCAGTATTTCAGGAGATACATAGTTGTCAAATGCATTTGAAAGCACTTGATTGAAAAGGAAATATTTCCATCCGAGGTATCCGGCACATGCAATATTTGCAAAAAAGAACGGGATGAACATCTCCATCGGTGGAATAAAAATAAAACTTTTTCTGAAAAGAACATAGCTTGCAGAATATATTACTGCAACCCAAACAGTTCCTGATATCAGAAAAGCCCTGGCGTGCTCAAAAAGAACTGCTGATGCCAGAAGAATGAGAAAAGGAATGAGAATTATTATCCAAAGAGATGTTCTTGTGATCCGGATGTCGTTTAAAAGCGCTTCTGCTCTGTTAAGATGAAGAAAGACAAGTGGCTCAACAAGTCCTGAAGGAGTTGGACCTATATCTTTCAATGTTTCATCAGTTGCACCTACAAAGACATATTTTCCGTTCACCTTTTCTCTTAGGATTTTCATTTTCTCATCACTTCCTGAAGACTCTATGACATCCACCATCGGAATGACCGTGAATTCAGAAGATGTTCTGAAATACGGAATGATCTCTTCTTTGCAGCACCCTTCATAAGGTCCTTTCTGCACCATTGCGAGGGCAAGATCGGGAACACATCCGTCAAAGACCTTTTTGCAGCCGATGATGGTTCTGTTCACTCTGTCGACATCTGAAGGAATGACATGAACATGAGCAACAAGAGGATTGAATTTCAAAACACCGGGAACCATTTTTTCAAGGAATTTGAATTTTGACTCTTCGATCTCTTCTTCAGAAAGATCGCTGCATGGACAGTTTATTCCGCTGTTTTCAGGAGTCGGCGGATATTCAACGACCTTTGAAGGGTCTTTTCTGTAATCTGTGTTTACAAAGCTTCCGAGAATTGCCCCGGCTTTGGAGCTTTCTTCTCCGAGAACCTCTTCAGATTCGACCATCCGTTTTAATACTTCTGTATCCGTTTCTTCCTTTCTGTCAGTGAAAAAAAGATCAAAACCGATTTTTTTTGCACCTGCTTCGGTAAGAACAGATATCATTGCTCCGTAAAGTCCCCTGTCGACCGGCCAACCGAAAACAGAAAGCGAATACTGGTCAACAGCGATCAGAACGCTCTCCGCCGGTGCTTCTGGCTCAACTGATATCATCATCAGGTCAAGAAATGAAAAATCGAGTTTTTTAACCGCAGGAGTATGAACGACTGCTGTTCCGACAAGAAATGCCGCAACAACTACAAGAAGTTTTAAATACGGAGAACTTTTCATGAATTATTTCTTTATCTTATCCCAGAAAAACATTTCAGCGGTAGCAGAAGCTTCTGTTGTTGCGTCGCTTGCTTTTCTTCCTCCGACATGGGATGTTTTTATCTCTTTTGAGGTGTTTGACGCCTTTCCTTTGTTCCCGGCTTTTTCCCTTGCCTGCTTAAGGATGTCAGCGATCTTTTTCTTTGTCTCGGATTCTTTGGATGCTTCATCTCCCATTCCAAGTCCGCCGTTATCTGAAAGCATGTTTATTACATTCGGAGGAAGCATGGCAACGGCTTCTCCGTAATTATTCTTGGTCATGTTGGCATCAATTGTCTGAAGATCACTTCTTTCAAGAGCATCATACATTGACATTACAGTCATGTTGTAACACCCTTCAACAGTACCTCCGCTACACAGATTTGCCGCTTCGGTTATTGCTTCATCTCTTTTACCGGTAAGCCAGAGAGCAACACTTTTTGCAAGTGGCTCTTTTGACAGCGTTTCGAGCTTAATATCCGGATTTTTATGCTCGATCTTGCTTTTGTGAATACTTTCAGCCCAGACAGGAGCTTTGTCCTTGTGTGCTTTTCTTATGTCGGCCAGAACATTTTTTACAACGCCATCTTTCGGCTCAACAAAGTTCAAACTGACCTTGTCTGAGTTGACAGATGTTACAGGATAACTTTTCCACGCCTCTCTTGTTCTGAAAGCACTGATTGAATTTGCAGATTTCTTAACAATATCAGCTGCTTTGAGCCATGCCTCTGCAAATGATGAGCCAATCGCAGTCGCTTCAACCGGAATAAAAAGAGCACCGTCAACTTCTACAAAAAGAGATTGAGGAAGATTGAAAATTACATTTCCGCCTGCGAGTGAGCCACTTTCAACACCGAGGAACACATGTCCGGGAGAAGTTATGATGACTGTTGCAAGACCAACAGATTCAAAAAGAGAGGCAAGAAGAACTGTAAGGTCATCACAGTCACCTGCACCCCTTGAAAGAGTCTCGGCAGGGAACTGGACTGTATCAATATTTGAATCAAAACTGGTACTTACCGGGTCGCTGATATATTTTAAGGGTGTGTGCCAGAGTGATGAGAAAATAAGAGCCGCATTTCCGAGCTGTTTTGTGGCAAGCTCTTTAGGAGCACCTTTCTTGATCGTCTGTGTTGCAAGGTCTCTTACCGCTTTGTTTGACGGATCGACAAAAGAAGCAATGGTCATCGGGTTTGACCAGTCGATAGTGTTTCTTGAATGAATTACCAGAGGAGCGTATGCATCTTTTCTGCCGTAACTTTCACCAGTTGTAAAAGTAATATTTGCGGCAAGCTGAGCATATTCAGATTTCCCTTCAGGTATCGTATCAAGTTTTACATCTGCGGCAACAACCGCATTCGGAGCGATATCGCTGATCTTTGCTGTTCCGACAACTTTGTCGCTGATCTTGAAAGCGATCTCGACATTTTTAAGAGTTCCGTTTGAGATATTCTTCAATGTTATTGAACCGATACCCTTTGCTCTGTAATATGGAACAAGTGAAGGGAATATCTGCCCGACTTCGAATTTATCTACTGTGAGCTTGATGGAATCTGTTATCGTTGCCGCATCATTTGCAAAATTAAGTGATTTTCTGAAAGCAGGTTTGGTCATGGATATGCGGTATGTGGCATCCATTGTTCTTACCGCTTTGTCCATCGCTTCAAAAGGATCTCCGGCAGTTCCTTTCGCAACTGCGATCTTTTTGCCGTCTTTTGAAGTTATGAGATCTATGACAGAAAGCCATTCATCGTCTTTTTCGACAACTTCTGCAAAAACGACAAGGGGCACATCATTCTTTTTTGCTTCAGATACAGCGGAATCCTTTGAACCTTTAAGCGTTTCCGATTCCTTGATCTCAAAATATTCAAGATTCATCAAATAACTTGTAAGAAGGTCCGGACCTTTTGAAGCAATGAGATCAGCCATCGTTTTCTTGCCACCGCTTTTCGGAGGAGTGAT
>JAGOEX010000235.1 GCA_017997475.1 bacterium | reverse complement strand
GTGTTCTTGAATTCAAACACACTCTCGTAAAAGAGATAATGACTCCCAGAACTGATACGAATTTTCTTGAAACTGATACTACAATAAGGGAAGCCCTTGAAAAAGTTGAAGAATGGGGCCACAGCAGGATTCCTGTTTTTGAGGATAGTGTCGATAACATTCAAGGAATTCTGTATGTTAAAGATATGGTAACTCTTATAGCCAAAGAGAAGACCATTCTTTCCGAAACGATAAACACAATAATAAGAAAAGGTGTTTTCTATGTTCCTGAAACACAGAAGATAAACGAGACACTCAAGAAAATGCAGGAAGACGGAACTCATATTGCAATAGTTGTCGATGAATTCGGTGGTACGGCAGGGATAATAACTCTTGAGGATATCATTGAGGAGCTTGTCGGCGACATAAGGGACGAAGATGATCACGATGAAGATCAGATAATCATGCTTAAAGACAATGTGATTCTTGTTGATGCCCATATTTCGGTCAGCGATCTTGAAGAAGAGCTTGAAATATCAATTCCTGATGACGGGGAATACAACAGTCTGGGCGGGTTTATCGTCAATGAAGTCGGGAATGTACCTCCAGAAGGTTACATTCTGAAATACAACGGATATGAATTCAAAGTCGTTGAGAGCAACGAAAGACACATTGTCAAAGTTGAGATCAGAATTCTGAAAGATGAAGATGAAACAGACCTCCCTGTTGAATAGATGGAGGCATCTTTGCGGAATAAAATCGATCTTATAAAAAATGTTTACACAGCAATAAAAGAATCAGCTGAAAATTCAGGAAGAGATGTGACTCAAGTTCGGCTCGTCGCAGTTTCAAAGACCAAGCCGGTTGAAGATATTCTGCAATTCAGAAGGGCGGGAATAAGGGAGTTCGGAGAGAACTATGTGCAGGAATTCATTGAGAAGTATGAAGCTCTTGCAGACCAGGACATTCTCTGGCATTTTGTGGGAACACTTCAAAGCAACAAGGTCAAATATATTATAGATAAAGTTTATATGATCCACACGGTTGACTCTGTTTCCCTTGCTGCCGAGATTCAGAAACAGGCCGAAAAAAAGAATGTTCATAAAGTGAAAGTGCTTATACAGGTCAATGTCGGGAACGAGCCGCAGAAAGGGGGCGTAAATCCTGAGGATTTGGTTGAAATATATAATGAGATCAATAAGTTTGATAGAATTTCAATTCGAGGATTGATGAGTATTCCTCCGTTTCTTGAAGCAGAGGAACTAAGACCTTTTCACAGAAAGCTTTTTGATCTGAGAGACATGATATTAAAAGAGAGTTCCGCCGATCCTTCAGAATTCAGGGAACTTTCAATGGGAATGTCAGCCGATTTTGATGTTGCAATTGAGGAAGGGGCGACAATAGTCAGGATCGGTTCGATCCTTTTCGGTGAAAGGTAGAATGATCATTCCCCGATAATTTTAACTAAAACCCGTTTTTTTCTCATTCCGTCATATTCACCGTAGAAGATCTGCTCCCACGGACCGAGATCAAGTTTCCCGTTTGTGACGGCAACAACAACTTCTCTTCCCATGAGCTGTCTTTTGAGGTGGGCATCGGCATTGTCTTCATATCCGTTGTGATTATACTGCGAATGGGGTTTTTCGGGGGCGAGCTTTTCAA
This sequence comes from bacterium, assembly GCA_017997475.1. GTDB lineage: Bacteria > UBP6 > UBA1177 > UBA1177 > UBA1177 > JAGOEX01. The sequence continues at coordinate 2,426 of JAGOEX010000235.1, read as the reverse complement.
GCCATACTTCAAAATCGCGGTGAAGACCCGATTCGTCATCGTTTATGAATACTGATGCGGTTATGTGCATCGCATTTACCAGACACAACCCTTCAAGAATTCCGCTTTTATCCACCTCTTCCTGAATTTCATGAGTAATATTAAGATATTCTCTTCTTTTTGCAGTGTGAAACCAAAGTTCCTTTCGGTGACTTTTCATAATGATCTCCATTTAAGTTCAATGAGCTTTTTAATGATAACGGCAAATTATAAAAAGTGAAGTAATCTGAAGCTTGATAAATATTTTAAATAAAAAACAGTACAAAAAACGACTAAAGAAATGCTGTTGAAAAAAGGAGGTAAAATGAGAACTGTTTCATTAATTTTCGGTTTTATCGTAATATTTCTTATAAATGGATGTTTCTGCAATGAAAAAAGCGATAAACCTGAACCTGTTGAAGAAAAGGAACCTTCATCCTGTGCTGATATTAAATGCAAAGACAACAGTTCTTGTGAAAATGATATCTGGGGAGGAGGATGCAGCGGGAATGTCAGTTTGTCGTGTCGGTGTGATGACGGATTTGAATCAACGGAAACATCTTTTGACAAGTTCGGCAACACTTTTGAGCATTGCGTTGACATTGATGAATGTGCGGATGGCAATATATGCGGTTATGGAAGAAGATGCACTAATACTGAGGGTTCATATTATTGCGAGGAGATCGATGAATGTGCCGAAAATCAAGGTGTCTGCGGTCCGCTCGATTGTTTGAACACTGAAATATCATATAAATGCGAATGCCCTTCCGGAAACATATTCGAATTCAACAGGTTCGTGTCACTGGAAACTTTAATCGAAGCCGTTACTGTTGACGATATGCACTATACCTTATATCTTTCCAACAATGAAATATATGACTATTCATTTGACAGTAGTGATCCCGGAGCACTTTTGAGCAAGCCGGTATTAAGCGCAACAGCGTATTTTGATAAAGGAACGGTTCTTGGAATGGTGTCTTACGAGAATAATATATTCATGATCTGTGAAAACGGGGTCTACTTGATTGAGCGGGAATCTGATGGAAAACTGAATATAAGGGAAGAGCCACTCTTTTTGATGAACGGCACCAGTGCCTGGGCGGAAGATTCGGGAGTTCTTGTTATGGCGGGATATGATGATGAAAGCAATGATAACGCCCTTTTCTTTCTCGATCTTACAGCCGGAGATATTCCGTCAAGCTTACACACCCTGCAATTGAATAATGCTGACGCTGTAAATGTTCTTGGATACAGATATAATGCGGCTGTTTTAATAGGTTATCTTGATGATCCCGGTGTGTCCATGAACATAAAAAGTATGAGCGGAACATCCCCCGAAGAATTTTCGTTAAAAAGTGAGATTCAGATCGAACCATTGGATGATGACGGATGGGGAGGAGATTTATACGAAAATATGGCAATAGAAATTACTGAAGACAAAGCTTTTGTAATTCGCAGCGGATATATGGATATATTAAAACTTGCTGATGACGGAACGCTTGAGCACACATATTTTATGGATTCTTCAATATTGTCAGATTGGATTGTTGAAAAAGATCAACTTATACAGTTTCGTAATTATTATGAGCCCCCGTATAAGGTTTTTCACTGGGACATTACAGATCCTTATGATCCTCAGAACTTTCTTACAATAGACACCGATTATTCCGCAGCAGGGGTATTGAAGAACAACGATGTCTTTTTTATCAGAGAATTTACCAAAACAAATGGAACAGGCACAAAGATAGTTACGGATCTTGAAGATGATCCGGTCCACACTGTTTTTACCGAGTACAGTTTCACCGGCTATTCATCGCATGCCGTATCATACTCTTCCGGTCTTACTGAAATAAAGCTGTGTTCTGACTTTTCAGAAACTTATTATTCCGACCCTGTAATTCTTGAAAATAACGGCACTTTATATATTCACAATAATACCGGTATTGATATCTATGGTTGCGATGTCGAAGAATTTCAAGTGCTTGAAAAGAATGCATTTACAGTTTCAGAAAGATTTGCAAAGGAGAAAGACCGGCTGTTAATTAAATCACCGGACGGTATTGTTGTAATATATAACGGTACAGGATTAGGATATTATCGCCTGGGTGAAGATCGCACGCAGGTTGAAGGAATGCTTAAAGACGGTATTGAGATAGGCGAGGGAACAGTAAGATCAGAGTCTGAGGTAGTCAGTGCCGCAATTCTTGGAAACAGACTGTATCTTGTTGACAGTAATAATGTTTTAACATTCGGAGATTTTGATAATTTTGATAAAACCGCTGTTTCAATTGACATAGAATCGAATATTTTTGCACCATCAGAAAAAGGAATCTATGTAAAAAGAGGAAATGCTGTTTACTATTATGACACTGTTTTTAACAAAGAACCTTTGCGGCTTGATACAATTG
>JAGOEX010000030.1 GCA_017997475.1 bacterium | reverse complement strand
GTTTTTAACAACTTCATTTATCTGTTTCTGTGTCAGCTCTTCTCCTCCTGAAGCGAAACTGCTTTCGTTTTTGACTTTTGTCCCCACAGTTTTTGATCCCACTTTTTTCATGAAAGAATTTCTGAAGGCATCAAGTTCTTCGTCAGTAACAGAATCAAAAAGACCTATGTTCTTCTTTTCCTTGGGTTTTTCAGCCGACGCAGCAGCTTCCTCATTTTCTATCGCTTCATTCTCTTTCTTTATTTCAAGAAGGAGCTCCTTAAGAATGAGATCTTCTTCCTTTTTTGCCACTTTTTTAACTGTTATTCCCTTGATGTCATCGATCTTCATTACGCCGGAGCCGAATCTGATGTCTTCGATGTTTATATCATCGAACTTAACTTCCTGCGGACCATCTTCAATGTTTTTCTGTATAAAAAGCTGATAACCACTGAAAAAAACCACTGGAGCCGCAATTATCAATAACGCAATGATCACCCATTTGAAGTGGTTATCTTTTTTAACTTCGATGTTCTGCTCTTCGCTTCCCACATCCTCCATCATCTGCTTTAGTTCGCGTTTTTTCTGAGTTTCATCGTCCGTACCGAGAACCTGCTTGACCTTTTCTTCTGCCATAAGGTCGTATTCCTTAAATATTTCTGTAAAATCCTGACAGGCACCGAGACGCACCCAGTCTGTCATTGATTTTTCCCAGATATGCGACCTTTTTACCAGTCTGCCGTCAAGAATGAGAGCTGCGATTTCTTCAAAACTGTAATCTCTTTCGTCATTTGGAAGCCGGTAGATCTTTTCATTCATGTGAAACTCCTGAACAAGTGGAAGAACACGCGCAAAATAATACTGTACAGCCCGATTTTTGTCAATTTATAGTTCTTTGAAACTGCGCATTTTTTTCACTTCGCTTCTGATCTTTTTTGATTTGAGCCGATTCTCGATGGAGCTTTTTGTCGGTTTTGTCGGTTTTCGCTTCTTTGGAACGAAAGCCGCTTTGATTATCAGTTCCTTAAACCTTTCAATTGCGGTTTCCCTGTTCTGTATCTGGGAACGGTCGTCAGTGACTTTTATGATCACTTCGCCTTGAGAGGTTATCCTGTGGTCATTCATTGTCAGAAGCTTTGATTTCACGAACAAAGGAAGGGAAGAGCTCTCAATATCGAACCGGAGCTGAACCGCACTGCTGGTCTTGTTGACATGCTGACCGCCCGGGCCGGTTGAACGGGTCGCGGAAAATTCAAGCTCAGACATTGGAATTGAAATCTTTCTACCCTGATTGTTCGTGATCGTGATCATCGCTTCACCTTCTATTATGCTTATAATTTCAGCATCCTTAATCTCTGTAAAATAATAGACTCTGCCCACCGATTTGTCAAAATAATGCCCCGACAAACACAGGTTGACACGCGGGTCAACCCCTACAGGCAGGTTAATTTCATCCCTAAATAATACAAAACTCCACCTGCCAATGTAAGAACACCTGCTTTAATAATGTATGGATAAACATCTTTCAGTGTCGTCTTGAAAAAATCGGTCGTAACAATAAGACAAAGGTGCATCGGTGAAAGCATAACTCCCATGAATCCGCCGATGAAACCAAGGAGCAGATAATTCATATCAACAACCCCGTTCACAACAAGGAACGGATATATCACAGGGAAAGATATCGAAACGAATCCGATAGTTATCCCTGTCAGAACTCCGCATATCATAGGGACAAGGAATACAAACACAGCCGGATTGGAACCTTTGAGCGCTTCATAAACTCCTGTTGCCACACCTGAACTTCTCACTATCGAATCAAAGAACACCATTCCCGTTACAAGAAAAATGACATAAACCGTCCTTTTTTTCATTACAAACGGTTTTATATAAACGGCAAGATGTCTCTCTTTAATAATAAAAGCAATGAGTGAAATCAGAACAGCCCACGGCAGATCAAGTGAAAAAACGATCGAAAGTCCAACCGCAAGAAGTATCGGCCACGAAATTACAAGCAGTTTCAGCGGGTTTTCAGCAGTTGCGAGCTCTGTTATTTCCTGTTTTTTGTGTTTAAGCAGGATAGGCAGACCGGCAGAGGCCATAACGACTGTCATTGCACCCTGATAAATAAAAAGATCAGTGGCCGGCACTTTCATCACAGTTATTATCCATGCAAGTCCTGCATAAAGCGGGAAAAAATATTCCCAGATGTGGCGATACCAGTAGTTTACAGCCATTTTCTCTTTCTGTTCATAACCGGGAAGGAGCTTGTCAACAAAAGGGGCCGAAATAAGAGACCCTCCAGGCATCGGCAGAAACCCGATGAAAGCTGCACTTGCAGCGGCGGCAATACGGTTATCTCGAAATATTTTCAGAAAAATTGCGGACATTCTGCCGAACATCTTCCCTTTTTCCATCAACTCACCAAGAAGCATAACCGACATGATGATGATGAAAAGATCTGCCGATCTTCTGTTTATAAAAGAATTGAGCCATTCTGAACCGATGTCGGGAAGATCGACACCTGAAATAAGTGCCATGCAAATTGCTCCGGCGGGAAGAACAAGCTCAAGACGGATTTTCTTTGCAAGGAGAATAACCATCAGAAGAATCGGAATTAAAACTTGTATCCAGATCATTTCTCACCTTTTTACAAACAATTACAGCGGTATAGAATAAATTTATCCCTGATATTCGCTGACACGACCGTTTTTAAGGATATATTTCTTCCCGTCACTTTTATCTGTGGCTATATCGGAACTATCAAAGCAGAGTTTGTTTCCGCTTACTCCGACCCAGCCGTGCTGACGGGCAGGAACTCCGTAAACAAGTGCAAAATCCGGAACATCTTTGGTGACAAGTGATCCTGCTCCGATGAATGCATATCTTCCGACAGTGGCTCCGCAGACTATTGTTGCGTTGGCTCCGACAGAACACCCTTTTTTCATAAGTGTTTTTCTGAATTCCTCTTTCCTTTCGATGAATGATCTGGGATTTATGACATTGGTAAAAACCATCGACGGACCAAGAAAAACATCGTCTTCTATCTCAACTCCTTCATATACTGAAACATTGTTCTGAACCTTGACACCGTTGCCCACTTTCACATTCGCTCCGACAACACAGTTCTGCCCGAAAACACAGTTTTTTCCAATAGTTGTATTCTTCAGAATGTGTGAAAAACACCAGATCTTAGTCCCCTCGCCTATCCTGACATTATCATCAATTATCGCAGTTTCATGAACAAAAAAATTCTTTTCCATTATCTTCTCCAACTTTTAAGGAACGGGTGGTAGTCGCCTCTCAATCCGACAGGACAGGCATTTCTGATGTTAAATGCTATCTCAACGGCCGTTCTTGAATCTTCAAGCGAAAAACCTTCTTTGGCAAGGATTTTCTGATAGCTGACAGTGTGAAGATCGGTAAATCCTTCGCTGAATTCAAGCTCTTCACCATCAATTGTGATACATCTAAAAGTCTTTTTCCCTTTTTCGATCGCCTGCTTTGGCAGCATGTTCTCATTAATGCTCAGGAACCATCTTACTCTCGCCTTTTCAAACTGCATGAAACCGGCAGCAACATCCCGTTCCTGCACATTGACGATGTTTTTCTGAACATATCCGAATATCCACTGAAGCATATCAAAGAAATGGGTCCCGATGTTAGTCGCCATTCCCCCCGATTTGCTCATGTCGCCTTTCCATGACACATCATACCATCTGCCGCGGCTTGTGATATATGTCAGATCGACATCATACACTTTGTCTGACGGATCTTCATCTATCTTCTTTTTCAATGCGGCAATGGTCGGATGAAGCCGGAGCTGAAGGATCGTATTGACATGGTGGCCGGTCTCTTTTTCAATTATCTTCAGGTTGTCAACAGTCCAGGGATTAAGGACAAGCGGCTTTTCACATATCGCATCCGACATGTTCCTCAATGCCAGACGGATATGGGCATCATGAAGATAGTTCGGTGAGGCAATGCTTACATAATCTATTCTGTTCTCTCTTCTCCTGAGCTTATCGATGTGCCTGTCAAACCTTTCAAATTCAACAAAGAACTCCGCTTCAGGAAAATAGGAGTCGATTATTCCGATACTGTCATTGGGATCAAGCATTGCAAGAAGATCGTTTCCCGTCTCCTTGATCGCCTTCATATGTCTTGGAGCAATATATCCCGCTGCGCCGATCAGAGCAAAATTCTTTTTCATCAAAGTCTCCCTGTAACGATATTCCTGTCAAGAAACCCTTTAATATCATACATTACTGTGTTTTTATCAACAAATCCTTTCAAATCATAACTTCTGAATTTTTCATGCGAAACAGCAAGAACAACCGCATCGTAATCGTTTTTCAGACATTCTGAGAAATTTGAAAGTTCGACTCCGTATTCTTCCAGAACTTCATGATGATCAGCCATCGGATCAACAACATCAACAATGCATCCGAATTCCCTGAATTCACTGATGACATCAATAACTCTCGAGTTTCTTATATCAGGGCAGTTCTCCTTGAATGTGATGCCGAGCACGAGAACTCTCGAACCTTTGATCTTTTTATTTTTCTGGATCATAAGTTTAACTACTTTGTTTGCAACATAGATCCCCATGTTGTCATTAATCCTTCTTCCGGCAAGGATAACTTCAGGGTTGTAGCCGACGGCTTGTGCTTTGTGTGTCAGATAATATGGATCAACACCTATGCAGTGTCCACCGACAAGCCCCGGCCTGAACGGCAGAAAATTCCATTTGGTGCCTGCCGCTTCGAGAACATCAAGAGTATCTATCCCGAGTTTTTCAAATATCAGTGCGAGTTCATTTACGAAAGCGATGTTTATATCTCTTTGAGAATTTTCAATGACCTTTGCCGCCTCTGCAACTTTTATACTTGACGCCTTATGAGTTCCTGCTGTTATTATCGATCTGTAAAGCTGATCTATCTCTTCTGCAGATTCTGGAGTAGAACCGCTTGTTATCTTTTTTATTGTTGTCACTGTGTGAACCTTGTCACCCGGGTTGACCCTTTCAGGGGAAAAACCGCAGAAAAAATCAATATTGAACTTAAGTCCCGAGATTCTTTCAAGTATCGGGACACAAACCTCTTCGGTACAGCCCGGATAAACCGTTGATTCATATATAACGATATCGCCTTTTTTAAGAACTTTCGCAACTGTTTCTGTCCCTTTGACAACAGGTGTAAGATCGGGCTGTTTGTGTTCATTAACGGGTGTCGGAACTGTAACTATGAAAAAATTGTAGCTTTTTATGTCATTCACATCACTTGTATAGACCAGTTTTTGAGCTTGTTTAAGCTTTTCCGGCTCCACTTCAAGTGTCCGGTCGATCCCTTTTTTCAATTCTTCAAGACGGTTCTTATTTATGTCAAAACCGATAGTTTCATACTTTTTTCCAAACTCTGCCGCAAGAGGAAGACCGACATAACCAAGTCCTACAATGCAAATTCTATTCACTTTCATTTGATGCTCCTTCTTTCCTTACCTGTATAAACTGCCGATTTCTGATCTATGTTCCGCATCGGTTTCTGTGTCTTTTTTTCTTCATAATAGTGTGCTATAAGCCCCGGCACTCTTGAGATCATGAAAATACCGTTTGCAAGTTCTCCCGGTATATCCAGAGCAAGAAGCACTGCACCTATCATTCCGTCAACATTTACAGGGAGTTTTGTCCCCTTTATTTCAAATATCTTCTTTTCTATCATTTTTGCGAGCTTAATATAGAAAAGTTTCTCTTCCGTAAGATTCTCAAAACATATTTCTGCAAGCTTTGTGCTTCTCGGGTCTTCTGTATGAACTCTGTGCCCAAGTCCCGGAAATCTATATTTACTTTCAAGCTTTTTATTTATGAATTCTGTTACTTTTGGCTCATCAAGAACTTTGCCACAGAAATCACCCGCTTCGATGAAGAATTTCATTGAATCTTCGATCGCCCCGCCATGCGATTTGTTTATCGCAAGGATCCCTGAAGCGACTGCGGCATTAAGCGGAGCACCTGTCGATGTTGCATTCATTGTAGCCAGTGCGCTCGGAGGTGTTACTCCGTGATCTATTGAAGACACAATTGCCGCCTGAAACACAATGCCTTCCTCTTTTGAAGGAAGCTCGCCTTTAAGTATGAGATAGACCGTTTCAGCATAGGAAAGCTTTCCCATCATCTCTTCAACTGCATAGCCGCGAACAAGTATTTCGTTTGGCTTAATAGAAGTGATCTCAGTGTTCCATTCACTCATTTTCAACTCCTTCCTTAAATTGGAAAAACATAATTAGTGCCACACCTGTATAGCATATAAACGCCAGATAAAAAACTGCTGTAAAACCGAAATTAATGCTTACTATCGTTGCAACAACCGAACCTATCACAGAAAAGAAACCGTTAATCCCCCAAAGGAAAGGAAGCTCACTTTCCCTGACCATTCCGGCCCCTGCCGGGAAAGCAGTCCCCATAAGAAAAGAAACAGGAGCAATTATAAATAGCGTTATCAGAACCCGTATACCGAAAGGAAGTCCGAGAGTTGCATGAAGCGTCGGGGAAAGCAGAAATATTACGGCAAGAAGTATCGCACAAAGCATAAAAAGAGTGGTCCGTTTTCTTAAGATCCTGCTGTTGCTGAAAAAACTTCCAAGCCCCGAAAAAAGAAGGATCGAAAAAAGAGCTATCGAAAGACTGTATGAAGGATGTCCCAGATACAGAACCAGTTTCTGAGTAAGAACTATTTCAACGAACATAAAACCGAGGCCTATCAGCGAAAAATAGCCGAGTTTATACAAAGCCAGGTCTGTCTTATTTTTCAATCTGAAGAAATAAAGCGGTTGAAGTATAAGCATTGCACCGAGGAACAGCAGAATAAGAAGTATCGCAAAAAGTATAGTCTGGCCAGAAAAGATGTTCAATGGAAGAACGCCTGAATTTATCCCTGCAAAAAGAGTGTTGAGTTTTCTGAGCTCAAAAAAGAAAGGCCTGTCGTCTGTGGGCGGAGAAACAATGTAAGGATATTCATCGATCAGCTTTTCCGATGCCGCATCATCCGCATAAAGAAACTTCTGGAAAACATTTGATTCAACTGTCTCCTTATATGGCATAACTAAAGGGACAAATTTGTTTTTCTCAATGTATTCAGAACCTTTAAGCATTTCAGCATATGAGAAAACCCCTTTTTTGAGCACCAGAAGAGTGTAAACATCCGACACTATGAACATTACCCTGTTTTTGGGGTCTATGCCCATTCCGGTCAACGAATCTCTTACAATGTTCAGAAGCCGGATCGAAAATCTCGGAGTTCCGGTTTCATCCGGAGCAAACCAGCTGGTCATTGTGAAATATCCGTCTTCATTGAGCTTTTCGTAATATGACCTGAATGCTTCCACTGAATATAAATTGTTTTCCGACAAGGCGAATGCGCCTGCATGTGTTGAAGAGAAAGTGTCTACTCCCGACAACTGAATTATATCATAACTTATATTTGAACTTTCTATGAAATTCCTTCCTTCATCGACAACGATCTCTATTCCTTCTATGTTTCCTGAATAAATGCCGCCCGAATATTCTTTGAACTCATTTTGCACCGCCTTTACTATAACCGGGTTTATTTCAATGCCTGTTACATTTTTCACACCGTAGTGTCTGGCGGCAAGCAGGTCCATTCCGCCACCTGCACCGATGTGGAGAGATGAGACATTGTTCCCTCCTAGATGATACACAAGCGTTGTGGGAAAATAGTCAAAGAAATCAAAATCTTGCGGATATTTAAAGATGGATGTATATGCCCATGAATCGATAACGACCCCCATTCTTTCCGGAAATATTCTCCCGTCTTCCTTAAAAACCGGGCTTATCCCCCAAAGTCCGATCGATGGATAGGCGGATCTGTCAGGATCTTTAATCACATCAACCTTTGAAAGAGCGCTCCAGCCGGTATATATCACATCATTCGCTCTGTCCTTGACAAGACCGAGGATCTTGTCGCCGGGCGGATCCATCGGAAAAAGTGCCGGGAAAAAAAGTGTAGGGAAAATGATAACCGGAACTATTGCGGAAATTATCTTCTCTTTTAATCCGACAGCGCAGACAAGTGCCGATATTGACATTAGAAAAGTTATCAGAGGGATGACGACCTGTCCGTTAAAACTGTTAAAAAGTAAAATGAAAAGAATCGCTCCGAAAGCACTGCCGGTCATGTTCACACTGTAATATATTCCGATCTCTTTTTTTCTCTCACGAAGTATCCAGCCCGTAGTGAGTCCGAAAAGGAAAAAAGGGACAAAAAGGGAAAAAAGCATCAGAACAAGAGTGAAAAGACCTGTCCCCTTAAAAACAAGATTTATGGGAGTGAATGTCATTCTTGTAAGAACTATGTAACTCAGAAATGTCATTGCGGACGAAACAGATACAAGAACCGGAAAAGTGAACTTTTTTGAGTAATTCACCGCCATGGACAGAAAAACTCCCGAAACACTGAATCCGAGCATCGCCACACTGATTATCATAAACCCGAAGTGGTACCACATCACTATGCTGAAAAATTTTGTAAAAGAGACCTGGATAGCGAGCAGTGCTGTAGAAAAAATAAAAAGTGCAACAAATTCAATTATTTGGGCTTTCCTGAAACTCTTTATATTCATTTCTGACAATATCCTTAAAATCAATGTTACGGGGGATATTAGCACAGTGCCGATTTTTATCAAAAAAAATCACAAACCCTTTCATAAATTGTTTTTTAACATATAATTGACTTTTTTCTTAAACCTTTGAAGGGGGGCTAACATGAAACAGCTTATCACGATACTGTTTTTCTGATATCTGCAGTGACAACTCTTATAAAAACCGGCTTTCTGACATGAGATATATTCAGCGGATTAGGTGGGTAGGAACCAATGTCGTTGAGATAAAAATGACCATTCACAATCTTACAAATATTGAAAGAAGGGCGACTTTACAGGAATTCCCCAACTCTTTATGTCCCTTATGGCGCTCACGGGCTGCAGAATTATAACATGCTTTTAGATTCAGACAGCACTCAGATCCCAATTGATGTCAGTACACCCTAATAAAAAGATGAAAAGTAAAATTATTCTAACCAAACTAACCATACAGGTAAGAGCATAATATCTATATATATTTTTACTCCGAAAGACTGTTGTTTCCATCTTAAATTCCTTTTGAATTCAGGTAGTTGCCTTTTTCAATTAAGCCATCCCAGCTAATCCCTAAAAAACAGGTGTGCTTGTTCTACTGCGGTATGGGAACTGAGAATTTTGATCCCCAGAATATGCAGTCAAGGTCAGAGATGAAGGTTGTCCCTTCTTTTGCTCTTTCGGTGGAGAATTCGCCTCCTCCTCTGCCTGAGAAGGTTGCTATGATCTTGTTGTCTGAAAGCCGGATTATGTATCCTTCAAACCACGGGATCTGGATCATTATCACATAATTCTTAACGATGTCGGTGGCATCTGAAAGCATCGGAACCTGCCCTTCGCCGATGGTAATGTTTGCAACAACTTTATATTTATCGTTCTTTCCAACAACAACAGAATCTCTCGGAACGCACTGACGGGCTACGGGATCAAAAGACCAGTTGTCGTGCTTCCATCCAAGCTGACCCATATCGGCTCTGAAATTGACAAGTTTGTATTCCCCTTCATCAATGAATCCAAGATCAAGATAGTCAAGCCGCGTCGAATTAAAGTGATATGTCTGCCATCCGAACATTACTTTTGATTTTATATCCGACATTGTGCCGAAATCCCATCCGCCCTGATTAAAAGCCCATCTGCCCCAACTGTTCTCACGGTATCCATGGGCATCAATGTCATAAACTTTTTCGTCCCGAAGATCCTTTATCCAGCCGGTTATCTTTGTTCTCGGCCAGAACATGTGGACATTCCATTCCTGAGCAACAGGTATGCCGAAAACCTTGGTATCTATTTTATTATCGGTGACTTGAACGAATGTGTCACTGCCTGTCGTAAGTTCAGTCCAGTCCTGTCTGACGGTAAGCTCCCACTCGAAATTTCCGGTCTTTCCTTCAAGAAGCATAGTGTTGTCAACATGGTTGGGAGTCATTTTCCCCCAGTAACCTTTATCTGTATTTTCAACCCAGAGCGACCTTTCCTCGCCTGAAATTGTTGTCGTGTGACCATTATCGGGATCAAAATTCTCATAATCGGCAACAGGAGCAAGAGTTTTGTCAAACTGTCCGGCAATTGCGACATTTCCGCCACCCGGAACAAGTTTTCCGAAAAGATTTCCTGCAATTTTCTTGTTCCTCGGATTTGAGACAAGATAACCGACAGAACCGCTGAAGGAATCATCTTCGTTATGGATCATGAAGTAATCCCACTCAAACGACAATGCATCAAAACTGGGGTCGATGTAATATGTGTCTTTCATTATCTCCCAGCCGTAAGTGCCTGAATATGAATCGGATTCGTTCATCTCAAGGTCAGGATATTCAATGTCGGGAATTTCATCGGGCTCTTCTGTAATGTCATCTTTTTCTTCATCAGGAGTGATGATATTTTCGTCAGGAGTTTAATTGTCAGGAGTTTCATCCGACTCTGTTAAAACTCCGTCGGACAAGTCGTCATTCTTTTCATCATCAACCGTGTTTTCATCATCTTTAACAACATTTGAATCAGTGTCGTTTTCAGGTGCCTTTTTCTTTTCATCCCCGCATGAAACGACAAAAAGAACAAATAGAAGGATAAGTAATGTAAACAACATTTTTTTCATAACTATCTCCCAAAATAAGCAGTTTTTTCAAGCAGATACTAATATTAATAATAATAAATGTCAACACTGTAACGATATGTATTTAAAAAAACCGGTGCTGTTGAATGCTACTTCCTTTTGACTATCTCACATGCATCGATATCACCAAGATCACACGCCCTGTTGAAATAAAGTTTTGCTTTTCTGTTCATTTTTCCGCTTTCTGTATCGCCCTGCCAGAACTTGCCAAGCTGATAACACCCGACAGCGCTTCTCATGTCACATGCTTTAAGGAGATATTTTGCCGCTTTTTCACGGTTGACCTCAACAATCTTTCCGTCAAGATAATAAAGTCCGGTTTTCAGACATGCCTCAGCGTTTTTCCTTTTATCACAATCATCTTTTATTCTCAAAGCCGTATCAGTTTCATAAAACTCGTTCTTCTCATCTTCCTTGTCAAGCTCTTTTTCATGGCCTGAAATAAATATGTTTATCCCAATCAGGAACAATGCGGTAAGAATTATCATTGAAAGGATCATTATTGTTTTTTTTAGTTTTTCATCCATTTTCACCTCCATTTACCAATGAAGCATATATGTTTTTGCAATTTTTTTCAATTTGTTTTGCACCTTGTTTTAATTGTGGTATCATTCTGCGGATTTTCTGAGGATTATGATGAATTTCAAATTGTCTTCAATTTTTATTCTTTTTTTTCTTTTAATGATCAACTGCTCTCCTGAAGACGGCTTCTGCGATGATACAGAATATTCGGGAGGAGATGATTTCAACTGCTCTCAGATGGACACTCACTTTTCAAGTTCAGGCAAATCAGTCCTCGAACTGTTCACATCAAAAAAAGCTGTTTTTTCGGCAACTTACATATTAAACAAAGACGGGGTTTCAGATTCCGACAGCGCTGTTATCAGAAAACCCGACTACATGCCTGAAAGGATCGAACCGGTCAGAATGTCAGAATGCCGGATCGCTCCTTCCATAGGCGGTATTGACTGCAACCAGTGGTATTCATTCACATTTATTACTCCTGAAGACTGGACTATAGAATTTTCAAGCAGGTATGGAGATAAATTTTCCGGATCACTTTCACTTCGATACTGTACTTTTAAAACGGGTGACCTGACATTTTCCGGTCATGCAGATGAAAACTCAATAAACCTTAATGACACCGCAATAATTGACGGAGCATCATACAGCATTTCACATAAATATATTCTGATAGAGAAAGAGTAGCACTCAGTTCCCTGCATGTTTCATCATATCTGATATTTTGACATCAGGATGATGATATCTTCTTCTTTTCACTGTCTTTTTTCCGTGCTGGATCGCTTCTGCAGGACACCACTGGATACATGCCATGCACTGTTCGCAACTCCCTTTCCAGACAGGTCTGCCGTCAACAAGGTCAATGTTTCCGACAGGACAGATCTTTGAACATATTCCGCATTTTGTACATTTTTCTTCGCTGTAGAATTTTTTGTCCATATTTGGAAGCCCGGCAAGAAAAAATCTATAGACAATGCTTGAAAGAACAACTCTTGAAATGAATCCCCCTTTTTCATGAACCGGCTGATCAGCCGCAATACCTTTAATTATAAGATCGATCCTATCGACATAGCTTTCAAAGATCGGTTTCAGTTTTTCTTCTGTACTTCCATTAAATAGCGTTATGCAGTTATCGGCCATTCTTATTCCGTAATTTGAGAAAACAGTGCCACCCTTTTCAGACAGATCTTTTTCGATGAAATCAACTGTAGCTCCTGCAGAACCGCCGAAAGTGGTGACAACGAATATTTTTTTGTTTGCGACCTCTTCGATCTTTTTAACAAATTCACGGATTATTACCGGAGGACCCCATGCATAGACCGGAAAAACAATAACGATCTTTTGTGCATCTGTCTGAATTTTATCTTTTTTAACTTCAACCGGAATCGGAAAAAGTTCGGCTTTCAGAGCATTTGCAATGTCACGGGCGGCAACGAGTGAGTTTCCTGTTCCCGTAAAATAATATACGACACTTTTCATTATCGTTCTCCTTTTCATTTCCCTTTCGGATAATAGTCGGGAAGGGGTTTTTCTTCGTTTTTTCTAACTTCAAGGATCTCAACAAGATCTTCCGGTTCAATTCTGAACAGAGATCCCTTTCCCTGATAAAAGCCGTGAAACTCTATCATGTGGATATGGAGGTCTGTATATGTAACTTCTTTATTTAATTTAATATTTCTGACAACGGTGTTCTGTTTCCCGATCATGACATGATCTTCAAATGGTGAGGGAAGCTGTCCACGCATCGAGTCCACTTTTACTTCAAAACGGTCTTCGACTTTTTCAAACATTCCAAGTCCTGCAAGCCCTTTGTCTCTGAGTTCTTTCATTCTTTGAGCGATTTTTTTATGTGTCGTGTTAAGCCGCTGCACCAAAGCTTCATCTTCAACAAGTATTTCAATGAGGTTCCTTCTGTCAGGACCGAGAAATCCGCAACTTGTTATAACTCCGGGCTTCATCCTCTCCTGAGCTGTTGTAAGGTCCGGCGACTGTTTCATGAATATCTCCCTTAAAACTTATCGTAATAGATATTTTCCTCTTTCACCCCTTTTGACTTGAGCACTTCAATGACTGCATTTATCATTCCAGGGCTTCCGCAAAGATATGCCTCGGTGTTTGTTCCGTCAGAAAGATATTTTGCGAGCACTTCAGTCACTTTACCGGTCTCACCATCCCAATTATCCTCCGGAGATGCATTGCTTAAAGCCGGAACAAATCTGAATGTCGGGATATTTTTCTCAAACTCCTTCATTCTTTCAAGAAGGAAAAGGTCTCTTCTTCCCTGAGCTCCGAAAATATAAGTCACTTTTCTCTCAATTTTCTGCTCTTCAATTTGATGGAGAAGCGATTTTATCGGAGCCATTCCCGAACCGCCCGCAACACAGACAATATCAGCATCGGTGTTTCTAAGATAAAATTCTCCATACGGACCGGTGAGAGTCAGAATATCGCCTTCTTTCAAATACTTATGAACATAGGTCGTGCATATTCCGTTATTGACATATCTGATCTCAAGCTCAACTATCCCTTTTTCAGTTGATGATGATGAGATCGAATAGGCCCTGTAAACCGATTCATTTGAAAATTCATATTCGGGAACCTGTACCTGAACGAACTGTCCCGGCTTGAAACTTATTTCATTCGGCTCAAGAAGTTGAAAACGAACCTCTTTAATGTCGTGCGTAAGGTCTTTAATTGATGCAACTTTCGCCTTAAATTCCTTCACATTGAAAAGCTCTTCAGGGATCTCGATCTCAAAATCTCTTTTCACTTTGATCTGACAACTGAGCCGGATACCTTCCTTCTGCTCATCTTTTGTGATAAATGAAAGTTCTGTCGGAAGATAATCGCCTCCTCCTGAAGTCACTTTACATTTGCAAAGTCCGCATGAGCCCCTTCCGCCACAGGCCGACGGAATGAAAACACCCTCTTCTTTGAGGGTATTAAGCAGTGTTTTTCCCCCTTCCACGCTGTGTTTGTGCTCTTTATTTATGAGGAGGTTCATTATTCCGTAATTGCCGATCGTTGCATCAGCGATCACCATTAGAATTGCAAGCACTGTGGCTATTCCTGAAACGATCAGAATGCTCTGCAGCAGTTCAACAATTTGAAAATCCATTGTCGCCCTCCTGATCAGTTTAAGTTCATCATTCCGGTAAAACCCATGAAGGCCATGGACATTATTCCGGCGATGATAAGTGTTATTCCTGCTCCTTCAAGTCCTTTCGGAACTTTGGATGTCCCCATTTTCTGCCTGATACCTGCCATGATTATTATTGCAAGCATCCAGCCGGCACCGCTTCCTGCACTGAAGGAAATTGCAGAAAGAAGTGTATATTTTCTGATTATCATAAAAAGTGCGGCTCCGAGTATCGCACAGTTCACCGTTATGAGCGGAAGAAATATTCCAAGAGCGTTATAAAGCGTTTCGCTAACTCTTTCAATAATCATTTCAACAAGTTGAACAAATGCGGCAATGACTATGATAAAAACAATGTAAGTCAGATATTCAAGCTCAAACGGGATAAGAAGATATTCGTATATAAGCCAGTTTATCGCACTTGTGAAAGTCATGACAAAAACAACTGCCGTGCCAAGTCCTATCGCGGTTTTAACCTGTCTTGAAACAGCAAGGAAGGAGCACATTCCAAGATACATTGTGAGCAGAATGTTGTTTGTAATGGCAGCGGCAAAAAATATTGCAAATACACCGAGTGTTTCAGTTCCGTTCATTTTTTCACCTCCGGATCAACAAGAATGAGCCCTTTTACGATCCAGATGAAAACCGCAAGCATGAAAAAGGCACCGGGAGCCATCACCATGATCGACCATTTAACCCACCAGTCGCCAAGAACTGTAAATCCCCAGATCGTTCCGCTCCCGAGGAGCTCTCTGAAAAACGCAATAATTAAAAGCACATAGCCGTATCCAAGCCCGCTTGTCAACCCGTCAACGAAACTGAGACCCGGTTTATTGTTCAAAGCAAATGCCTCCGCTCTGCCCATGATGATGCAGTTAGTTATAATAAGTCCGATATATGCACCAAGTTGTCTTGAAATATCAGGCAGATACGCTTTAAGAACAATGTCAACCAGAATGACATAGAAAGCAATTATCAGAGTTGTTATCATCATCCTTATCCTTGACGGGATCCATTTGCGCAAAACTGAAACAGTAGTGTTTGACAATGCGGTCGTAAATATCAATCCGGCACACATTACCGCGGTGTTTTCCATTACATTCGTGACCGCTAATGTTGAACATATCCCGAGTATCTGTGCAAAGACCGGGTTTTCCGTTCCGAGATTCGCCAGAGTTATCTTTCCTGCTTTTGAATTCATCTTTCCACCCCCTTCCCGGCAACAGCAGGAGCATTTTTAACTGTTCCGTTTATCATTGATTCAACCGCTTTTGAGGTCACGGTCGCACCTGTTATCGCATCAAATTCATTTTCATTACCACTTTTTGTCCCTTCCGGAACCCTTTTTAATTCACCTTTTTTGCCTCTGAACTGTTCCTTAAACCATTGCTCTGTTATCCTTGCGCCAAGACCCGGGGTTTCAGTCTGAACTGTAAAATCTATCCCTGCAATTGTTTCAAGATCGCTTTTAAGACCGACATGCCCTTTAATTACTCCCCACAGTCCCTGACCGCTGCTCTGAAACACTGCAACTGTGGCGCCGCTGTCTGCAACAACTGAATAATACTGGATATTACCGGCGGCATCTTTTATCTCTTCAACTTTTTCTTTGTAAACTTTCTCGATCTCAACAGGCGAATCACTCACTTTAATTTGTGCAGTGTAAAGTACCGATTTCTTTAAGAAAAGTGATTCATTCCTGACAACTGTGCTTTTTGTGAAAAGATAGACAAAAGAGAGAATTCCAATGAAAAAAGCTGATACTGTGAACATGAAAAGCACTGTAAAAAGACGCTGTTTTGCCTTGCTTACCTTTGCCATCACTTCACCTCGCCGACAGTTTGAGAGGAAAGTTGCGCTTTCTTTTTCTTCTGCCGTTCTGTGATAGCATAATCGGTGATCGGACCGAGCATATTTCCAAGCAGAATGGCAAACATCATCCCTTCAGGCCAGACTGAGAAAGTTCTGATGAGCGATGTCATGAGCCCTATGAAAAGACCGTAGAGTTTCTTTCCAGTGTCAGTTTTAGGAGCACTCACAGGATCGGTCGTCATAAAGAAAAGTCCGAGCATGAATCCACCTGTAAGTGCTGCTGTAAGAGGATCAACTGCATCTTTTACACCAAAATACCAGAATATTGTCTGCGGAATGATCAGTCCGATGACTGTTGTGATGATGATCTCTCTGCTTGCCACTTTTTTTATGACAAGATACATTCCGCCAAGAATTATGAGAAGAGCCGAAGTTTCACCTGCTGAGCCGGCGATATTGCCTAAAAATGCATTCAGCCAGATACTGTTCATCGTCCCTTTTGCACTTGAAAGCACTGTCGCACTTGTCACCGCATCGGGTGAATAACTGAGAAGTCCGCCCATCATGCCGCCATAGGGTTCCGACCACATTCCCGTCATATAAACTGCAAAAGTTACATAAATGAACGCTCTGCCGACAAGTGCCGGGTTAAAGATGTTCTTTCCAAAGCCACCAAAAACCATTTTGCCGAAAACAACTCCGAAAATAATACCGACAGCCGCCATCCAGAAAGGAAGCGCGGGAGGAATTATCATCGCAAAAAGCATATTTGTTACAAAGACAGATGATGAAACCTGCTGGTTGTACTTTTTTGCAAAAGCATATTCCGACAAAAATCCTGCAATGTGAACGACAATGTAAAGAAGCAGAACTCTCAACCCGAAAAAATAGACCCCGGCAAGAGCAGTCGGGGCAAGCGCCCACAGCACCCTTTTCATCGGCAACTGCCAGGATATCAACGGTTTTTTATTTCCCTGTGTTACTGCAGGATTTTCGCTCATTAGACCCTCGTATTTTCAATCGTTTTAATCTATAAAAGAACAGCCGCAACCGACCTCTTCATCAATTTCACCGGAATCGTCCCAGATTGAATCATCAGTTTCATCAGAATCGGTAATGCCCGGATCGTCATCAGGATCGATCACGCTTTCATCCGGAGTTTCGTTGTCAACTGTTTCTACAACATCTGTATCGTTCACCGTTTCATTTTCATCGGGAATTTCTGCCGTATCATCATCATTTGCAGTTTCTAACGGAGTAAGTTCAACATCTTTAACAGCATTCTGATCGGTCATTACGGTCACATCGCCTGTCCATTTTTCATAACCGTCTGCACTGACTGCCAGAGTATAATCATCAGGAATAATGTCTGTAAATTCATATTTTCCTGTTTCATCGGAATAAACTGTGTAAGGATCTCCTGAAGTTTTTGAAGTGATGACACACTGTGCTCCTGCAATTGCGAGATAACTTGTTTTTGATGTGACTGTCCCGCTTAATCCGCCAAGTTCAACAGCTCCCTGCTCGGCAATGCCGGTTGATGCCCAGTTTTCTCCGGCAATAAGTGTGAGCGGCTTATCTGATGTTGTTACAAAGCCGGTTTTGCTTACAGTCAGAGTATAGTCAGCCGGCTCAAGATCGTTAAATCTGAAAAATCCTGAATCATCAGTCGTTACAGTAACTTCCGCACCGCCAACTGTCTTTTTCAGAACACATGTCGCATTTTCGATTCTGTTTTCCGGATCATTTCCAAGACCATTCGAATCATTAAACACAAACCCTTTTATCCATGCTGTTTCCGTTCCCCCTGTGCTTTCGGTAAGTCCGGTTGAAGCCCATGTCGGATTTCCGCTTGCATTTACACTTTTAGTACCGTTATTAAAGCCGGTTTTTGTAATTTCAAGTGTATAATCTCCGGGAGTGACATTTGTAAATGTGAAAAGTCCGGTTGCTGACGACACAACATGAAGATCTGTTTCACCTGTTTTCTTAAGATAGCAGTCTGCTCCTGCGATCCTGTTCCCTTCAACATTTTCACCCAGAGAAGCATTATAGACAAATCCTTTCACTTCAACCTTGTCTTGCGGATCAGTTCCGGGATCGTCAAGCGGTGTAACCCCGAAATAACTGCATATCGCATGATAGACACCGAGAGCATGTTCCTGTCTTGTTGCAGCTTGCGAAATAAGATTGAACTCAGTTGAATTTGACACAAAAAGCCCTTCAGAAAGTGCGGCAGGCATTGTTGTGTTTTTAATGACATAAAATCCGGAATATTTTACTCCGCGATTAGTTCTTCCAAGATGATCAAGAAGTTCATTCTGTATGTAAGTTGCAAGTGTCTGACTGTTGCCGCCTGACTGGTATGCATATGTTTCGGTTCCGTTTGCTGAAGCAAGATCACTTGAATTAAGATGGGTTGAAACAAATATTGTGACACTGTTGCTGTTTGCAATCGCTACTCTGTTTGCAAGTGACACCTCAACTTCATCAGTTCTTGTCATTACCACAGTTGCGGCATCATCAGTCAGCATTGACTGAAGCCGGAGGTCGACATCAAGGACAAGGTCTGCTTCGTTGGGAAGAGCTGAACCGTTTGTCCCTATTGCTCCAGGGTCACTGCCGCCGTGACCGGGGTCGACACATATTTTCTTTCCTGAAAGTGTTGCAAAAAGTATTGAAGGGATGAAAAAGAAGCAAATCGCAATGTATGTTGTTAATTTTATTTTCATTTTGCCCTCCTACTTCTCATTTCCGAGTTTTTTAATGAAGAGATGCCCGGTGATGTAGTCTGTGTAGAGAAGTTTCGATCCATCGGAAGAGATCGCCGGCGCAAGAGGTATTCTTTCTGCAGGAACAGCAATGGTTTCTGACACACGGGAAATCATATCAAAAAGGAATATTTGAGAAAAAGTTATGTTTCTTCCGTCATCAAGAGTTGAAGTATAAACAACTTTTTTTGAACCGGAAACCCAGCTTGGTGAAGAGCCGCGGCCTATTTCAATTGTTGTATTTTTAACTGTGTCAAGAACCTTAATTGTGTCAAGGTGAATATAAAGAACAAATCTGCCGTCATCCGATATTGACGGAGAGTGGGTTCCCTCTTCCAGATTTTTCAAAATACCTGTTTTCAAATCAATGAGCGATACCCGGTTGTCAGAAGTGAACGCATTGAATTTCAGGGGTTTTGCGGGGTTTTTAAGAATTGAAAGCGGTTTTACTGCAAGAGCGATATTTGATGCTCTGAACGTATCAACTGAATATATCGTGTCTTTC
>JAGOEX010000234.1 GCA_017997475.1 bacterium | reverse complement strand
GTAAAAATATTTAGCAAATAATCAGGATCTTTCGCACTTAGATAGTTGAACTTTACGAGATTTCCTCCCCTGAAGATCATGTTATAGATCAGAGGAATAAATATCACAGGACTTAAAAATGCGATCCACCATGATCTGGAAGGGTGCATGCCTAGAAAAAATTTAAAATTAATAAGAAAAAGGAGAAAAACAAACAGAAACCAGTAGTGGTGATGAAAAATGAGATTCTTAGTATCGACAAAGTGAGCGTAGTGAGCCTCAAAAAAGAATCTTCCTGTTGTAACGGAAAGAAAGAAAAGATATGCGGCAAGATATTTTGTGCTGTTATTTTTTAATACAGACACAGTAACCTCCAAGAAGTAATTACGGTAAATTATTATTCCAATGTTATATAAATCAAGATTACTTAAAAATTGACTTAAAAAACACTTTCTGATATTATTAGACTGACATGTCAGTTTGATTTTTGTCTGGAGGTGAAAAACATGTTGAAAATCAAGGTGTTAGCTAAGCAGGTGCCTGATACTGCGAACATTACGGGCAATGCAATGAAAGATGACGGAACGGTAAACAGAGCCGTTCTTCCCGCAGTTTTCAATCCCGAAGATCTTAATGCGCTTGAACTTGCGCTTTCGATAAAGGATAAGTTCGGTGAATGTGAGGTGACTGTTGTATCGATGGGTCCGGCTAAGGCGGTTGATGTTCTGAAGCACTCGCTTTTCATGGGTGCCGATAAGGTTTATCTCATTTCTGACCGAGCGTATGCCGGTGCTGATACTCTTGCAACTTCATATGTCTTGAGCGAGGCGGTAAAAATGCTTGGCGGAGCAGACATAGTTCTTGCAGGTCGTCAGGCGATAGACGGTGATACTGCGCAGGTCGGTCCTCAGGTTGCGGCAAAGCTTGATATGAACCAGGTCACTTATGTTTCAGCAATAAGAGAGATTACAGATAGTTACGCAATTGTTGAAAGGGACGGTGAATATCAGACCGAGATAGTAAAAGCCAAATACCCGCTTCTGATGACAGTTACTTCTGCGGTGAACACTCCGAGATATCCGAATGCGGCAAAGATGCTTAAATATCTCAAAAGTGATATCGCTTCAGCAATTCCTGCCGGCAAACTTGAAAAAATGAATCAGGCAGGGAAGGTGATTCCACTTCTCACAAATGAAGATCTTAAGCTAGAAAGTGAAAAGTGCGGTCTTAAAGGAAGCCCCACAAAGGTTCATAACATAAAGAGCATCACCCTTACCGGCGGAGACCTCAAGATATACGGCAACGAAAATGAGGGGATAAAGTCGCTGATCCGTGACATTATGAAAGACTATGTTGAGGTGGAATGATGAAAGCACTTGTATTCATTGAGAAAAACACGCATACAGATATGCTCAGGAATGTCACTGCCGAACTTACATGGAAAGCACACTCCCTTGTCAATCCCCTTAACGGAGAGGTTGTCGGGATATTTGCAGGTGACAAGCTTCCGCAGGACCATGCTGAGCTTTTTAAGTACGGAATGGACAGAATCCTTTATTTCAACCATCCGCAACTGAAAAATCTACAGTCCATTGCGATGAAAAATATTCTGACAGAGATGGTGAAAAGTGAAAATGCCGACATAGTTCTTTTCGGTGCGACCCATACAGGGCGCGATGTCGCTCCCCTGATCGCTTCAACTCTCAGGACAGGGCTTACTGCTGACTGTACACAGCTTTACATTGATGAGTATAAGGAAAGCGGAAAGATCCTTTATCAGGTGAGACCTGCTTTCGGAGGCAACATTCTTGCAACTATCATCACTCCTTATAACAGGCCGATGATGGCAACTGTGAGAGAAGGGGTAATGCTTCTTCCGGAAGTGAAACTTGACAATCCGGCAAAGCTTCAGGAGTTTAAGACCGAATTTAAAATGGAATGGATAAAGAATGAATTTCTTGAGATAATACCGAAGGTTTCCAAAGTTAATTTCGGAGAGGCGAATATTATCGTTGCCGGTGGAGCAGGTGTCGGATGCAGGGAGAATTTCAGGCTTCTTGAACAGCTTGCGGCGGTTCTTAACGCTGAGGTGGGAGCAAGCAGAGCGGCTGTGGATTTCGGTTTTGCCGAAAAGGAAAGGCAGATCGGTCAGACTGGTTCAGTGGTAAGACCTAAACTTTATATTGCATGCGGAATTTCGGGTTCCATTCAACATCGTGCAGGGATGGAGGAGTCAAAGAAGATAATCGCCATAAATTCCGATCCGAACGCTCCGATATTCAACATCGCCCACATGGGTATAGTCGGAGATCTGAAAGAGATAATCCCTGTCATGATAAAATATTTGAGGGAGGAATAGATGTCTGGATTCTACAATGAAAACAAGAAGTTCTATCTGTCGCAGGTAGATATTAAAGAGATAGTTCATGATCTTGAGAACAATTTTAAAGGCGATGATAATAATGCTCCGGAAAGTTATGAAGAAGCACTTGAGTGGTATAATCTCGCCCTTGAAAATGCAGGTAAGATCTGTGAAGAGTTCATTGCTCCAAGAGCTGAACATGTTGATGAAAAAGGGGCGTCTTACTGTGGCGGAGTTGTGAAGTGGGCTCCTGAAACATACGAAAACATGAAGACTCTTGCCAAAGCTGGCTATATGGGTGGAACTTTGCCCAGAAAATACGGCGGACTCAATATGCCGGTGACTGTGAACAACATAGTCGTTGAAATGGTTTCCCAGGCAGATGCTTCGCTGATGAATCTTGTAGGTTTGCAGGATATCGCTGTCACTCTTTACAAATTCGGAAACGAAGAACAGAAAAACCGTGTTCTGCCGAAGTTCTGCAGTGGAGAAGTGAGCGGTTCAATGGCTCTGACCGAGCCCGATGCGGGAAGCGATCTTCAGGCGGTAATGCTTAAAGCGATAGAAAAGGACGGAAAGTGGTATCTTGACGGAGTTAAAAGGTTCATAACAAACGGAAACGGTGATGTTTCTCTTGTTCTTGCAAGAAGCGAAGAAGGGACTCGTGACGGTCGCGGACTTTCGATGTTCCTTTACGAAAGATATCGCGATTCAAACATGATAATCAGGCGTATTGAGGATAAGCATGGTATTCACGGTTCTCCTACATGTGAGCTTCAGTTCAATATGGGAGAGTGTGAACTTGTCGGCAAAAGAAGGTTCGGGCTTATAAAATATGTCATGAGCTTAATGAACGGAGCACGGCTTGCAGTTTCAGCTCAGGCGATGGGAATTGCCCAGTCGGCCTATGATGAAGCAGTGAAATATGCAAACGAAAGAGAACAGTTTGGCAAAGCGATCGTTCATTTTCCCGCGGTATATCAAATGCTTATCGATATGAAAGCAGAAATTGAAACGACACGGCTTCTACTTTATCACACATCTTTATCAGTTGATTATATGGATATGTATGAAAGGAAAGCGGAACATGGCGAAAGTGTGAGAGATAAGCTTAAATCATGGACGGCAAAAGCCGATTTTCTTACTCCGCTTACAAAGTTCACAGCAACAGAAATGGCAAACAAAGTTGCTTATGATGCCGTTCAGATCCACGGCGGATGCGGTTTCATGAAAGATTTTAAAGTTGAACGGCTCAGCAGAGATGCAAGGATCACTAATATTTATGAAGGGACTACTCAGCTTCAGGTTGTTGCCGCACTGCCAAGAATTACAAGCGGACTTTTCAGGGATATGGTGAAAGAACTTCTTGCGGCTGATGACATAAAAGACCAAGAAATAAGCAGGAATATCCTTGAAGCCGTTGAAAAAGTGATGAAGTCAGTCGAAACAGTAAAAGTCAATGAGAACAAAGATCTTCTTGACTACTGCGGTAACTATTTTGTTGAAGCCGCATCAATACTCTACCGTTTGTCTCTCTTTGTTCCAGTTGCTCAGAAACACGAAGAAAAACAGGAACTTTTCAATTACTACAAAACAAGATCCTTCAACAGAATAAATTATCTCATTTCTATGATAGAATCACTCGAAAAAGGTTACGGAAAATCAATAGATTCGCTGAAAAAGCCGTTTGTTAAGGGGTAGGTTTATTCCCGGAAATTGTTGTGGTTCCGCCAAT
>JAGOEX010000233.1 GCA_017997475.1 bacterium | reverse complement strand
TCATTGTCATGTCAGGGAATGCTGCTGCGAAAACGCAAATGAAACCGGAGAGTTAATTGTAATTCATGTAGAGGGGATGACTTGCAGTCACTGTGCGGCAAATGTAAAAGCTGGGCTTCTCGGTGTTTCCGGAGTTGAAGATGCGGTTGTAGATCATCATACAGGCAGGGTTCAGATAACAGGTTCCGGTATCAACATGGATGAAATAAAGAAAGCAATTGAATCAAGGGGTTATAAAGTCGTATGATTAGAAATGTCGCTGCATTTTTAATTGTTACGGCGATTTCGATCCAGTTAATTTCAGCTCATGAAGCAGTCAAGTTCAGAAAATATGAAACAAAGCATCAGGTGCTCTATTTTTCATCCAATCTTGACGATTCGGTCATTCCACGGCTCATTAAACAGGCGGTAAAGTCAGAAGAGTTTATCAAAGATCTTTACGGCTGGGTTCCTCAGAAAAAAATAATCACAGTTTATGACAGAGAGACCGATACAGCAAACGGATGGTCAAGGAGTTATCTTAAAAATGTAATATATCTCTATACTTATCCTCCTGAAAGATATTCGACACTTTCAAGTTATACAAGCTGGGAACAGGGACTCCATGTTCACGAATACACCCATTCCGTTCAGATAGGGAACACGAAAGGATTCCCGAAATTTATCAATACTGTTTTCGGCAATCTCTATTTTCCGGGCGGAATGATTCCAAGATGGGCTCTCGAAGGTGCGGCAATATACAGCGAATCTCTCATTGAAGGGAAGGGGCGGCTCAACAGTCCTCTGTACAAAGCTCATTTTGATTCTTTTTTTCTGAAAGGGAAAGAGTTGTCGCTCGGAGAGCTTTCGGGGATACCTGATCACTGGATGGGGGGAGGACTTCCTTATCTTTACGGGACTTATTTCTATGCGTATCTTGTTGAAAAGACTGGAAAAAAACAGATGGCAGCTTTTTTTGACGAATTGTCGGACGATGCTTTTCCTTTTCTTGCCAACAGAGCCGCAAGAACCACTCTCGGTTCATCTTTAACCGATCTCTATAAGAAATTCATCAGGGAAAAAAGAGATGAATTAAGTTCAAAAGTGGAGGACTCTTCGGGAGAACACGGTTCAAAAGAGCGGTTTCATTCAGTATTTGTCGATCTTAATTCAGATGGTTATGTGTTTTCGGGTGAAAAAATATCAAAAAGAGGGATATATCGCTTCAACGAAGGTGAACTTAAAAAACTTTCATCTTTTCCGTCACATGAATCATTTTCCAAAAAAGATGAAAAATATGTTTTTCCCTTAAATATCAGGCATAAAGATAGGTATTACAGGAATGAGATCTTTTATGCCGATTTAAAAAAGCGGTCTATAAAAAAGATAACAGAAAATGAAACTGCAGGCGAAGTCGTTTTCGGATCTGACAACGATATTTATTACACTTCGTTCAGAGACGGTATAAACCGCATCACCCGCATGAAACTTGACGGAACTGTGATCAGTGAATGGGATTTCAGAGAGCTCGATTCGATTTTCAGCATCTCTTTGTCAAGTGACGGAAAGAAAATGGTTTTTACCGGCAATCTTTATAATTTTGAAAAGAACATATTCATTTTTGATACTGAAAACAGCGAGTTGACTGAAGTGAGGATTGACGGTGACCAGTATTCGGTATATTTCAGAAATGATGACGAGATCGTTTTTTCAGCCGAAAAGAACGGAAGAATTGTTCCGATGTCACTTAATTTTAAGGAAAAACGGTTAAAACAGCTTCACAGGCCCTCTTCTGTTGCAATTTTTCCTAAAGTTATAAATGACGAGATATTTTTTATTGCTTTTGACAATGACGGCTATTATCCGGCATGGCAGAAGACAGAGAACATCGACCTTGGAAAAGTGCCGGACGGTGTTTTTGTAACAGTTGAAAGAAAAGTTAAGGAATTTGAGAAAGTTACACTTAAGGATGCAAAATTTTATGAAGGGATGTTCCCCGCTCTCATAATTCCTGACTATCAGGGTTCTGTTAATTCCCACACAATAGGGTTTACAGTATGGGGAGAATCCAATGATCAGGAAAGGTTTTATGATATTTCCTATTACAAAACTTTCGGTCAAACGGGAAGACATTTTGCGATACTGAACTATTTTGATGAAGCTGTCTGGCCCGGATTCAGATGGTATTTTTCTTATAGCAGAGAGGATTTTAAGACAGGGGGTTTTTACAGAACTGATGCGGCATATAACAGATTTAATTCAGGTGTTTCGCTTTCTTCTTCAACTTCAAGCCCTGTTTTCATCCTTCCTTCAAAGATCGTGAATATGAATCACAGCATCCGTTCCGGTCTCGGTCTGAGCGGAACTGACATGAATGTGAAACAATTGAAAGATCCCCTTGACATAACTCCGCGTGAACATGACCGGCTTGATATAACTGCTTATTTTTCATACGGATTTTCATTCTCTTTCAACCCTGGATCATATTATCTTTTCAGCAATATGGAAAGGACATCGTTTTCTTTTCCGGTCACAATTTACAGATCTTTGATGGATGATGACAGGTCGCTTGTGTTCTCCCCTTCAATGCAGTTGAGCTTTCTGATCCTTCCAAACGGGAAACTCGGATTTATCACAAGGAATGCGCTTTATATGAGATTCCTGACCGACAACTATTTTCTTCTTGGCGGAGACGAACTTGACATTGATATTCTGAACCTGAACACATTCATTTACGGCGGATCATCAAGCGTAACCGTCAGAGGATACAACTATGGAGCCGCAGGAGGAAAGCATGTCTACCACTCAAACAACGAACTGAGATTCCACCTTTTCTCGATAAGTCAGGGGTTTAACACATTTCCCCTCATGTTCAAAAATGTTCAGGGAGCACTTTTCTTTGACATCGGAAGCGGCTCTCCCGACATTAACATGTTTGATGACAAGTTCATCGCCGGGATCGGAGCAGAACTAAAACTTTATTCAGTCTGGTGGTACCGCGTCCCGATAATATTTACATTCGGAACCGCCTACGGATTGACAAAAAGCGGACAACTCAATTTCTATTTTTCTTTAGGCAATTCTTTCTGATAAATAAAAAAATGGTTTATTTTTAAAGTCTATGATATAAAATTTGGAATGACATGTTAGATATGTCTAAAATTAAAGTGAGGCACACATGAACAGAAAGATCAATGTGAAAGAGACAGAAGTTGCAATTGTCACCGTAAATGATTCGGACTATATATCGCTAACGGATATTGCAAAATACAAAACAGATGATCCAAGTGCTGTGATCGGTAATTGGATGAGAAATCGTAACACAATAGAATTTCTAGGTATTTGGGAAACTCTTTATAATCAGTATTTTAAACCCCTCGAATTCGAGGGGTTTAGAAAAGAAGCAGGATTGAATGCGTTTACGATGTCTCCTCAAAAATGGATAAATGCCACAAATGCAATAGGTTTTGTAGTAAAAGCAGGTCGATATGGCGGAACCTATGCTCATAAAGACATTGCTTTTAAATTTGCAAGTTACATTTCTGTTGAATTTGAATTGTATATAGTGAAAGAATTTCAGCGTCTTAAAGAAGAGGAGCAGAAACAGCTCGGCTGGTCGGCAAAAAGAGAACTTGCAAAGATTAATTACCATATTCACACAGATGCAATAAAAAAGAATCTGATTCCCAAAGAACTCACATCTTCTCAAATTTCAGTTGTTTATGCGACGGAAGCTGATGTGCTTAATGTTGCTCTTTTCGGAATGACGGCAAAACAATGGAAAGAGGCCAACCCTGAGCTAATCGGGAATATGAGGGATCATGCCTTGATAAATGAGTTGATATGCCTTTCAAATCTTGAAAACCTGAACGCTTTATTCATTGCGGAAGGAATGTCGCAGACAGAAAGACTGATTAAATTAAATAAGATCGCAATTGATCAGATGATCATTCTTCTGGAAGCCGAAAACAGGAAGCTGTTGAAATAATTCAATAAATATCTCAGAGTTTCAATAACTTACAGTCGTTATCAGCTTTCCTAAGATCCTGAAGCGTTCACAAACATCAGAAATCATTATGTTTAAATTAGGATATATAAGTTTGAATACAAAACGAACCAAAAATAATTTGAC
>JAGOEX010000029.1 GCA_017997475.1 bacterium | reverse complement strand
GCAGGAAAAAATGAAACAGATGATCGGCAAGGAAAAAAAGGAAAGTTACAATCAGAACTACGACAAAGAGTCTCAAATCCCTCTTGGCAGAGCACTCGCCGCAGATTCGATATTAAGAAGCACCATATCCTGCCTTGGGAACGACTGTATGCTTTCCGCCGAAATAGTTGATATCGCAAGAGAAGTTTCTACAAAAGGGGGAACTTCAAAGTTCATTTTCGACAAATCAGACCTTTCATCTCTCATCGCCGCTATTGAAGATGTCGTTGAACAGATGGCTGATATGAGTAAAGGCGAACTTTCATCAAAACCCTTCCCTCAGGATCCCGGCAATGATGTTTTTGCAGATCCCAACGCATCATTCAAGATAATTTTTGACGCCAGCGACCAGGCGGAAGTTTATGTTGACGGAGCAAGAGTCTGTAAATCGACACCCTGCCAGCAGTATGTAGGCGGCGGAATACATCAGGTAAAAATGGTGAGCAGAAAAATGGCTCCTCAGGAAGAATCCATAAAATTCTACCGCGATGAAAGAATAATTTTCAATTTCGCTCCCGCCGGTGCCGGCGTAACCATAACCCCCGTTACAGTAAAAGGGAGAACCATTACCGATGTTTCAGTCTACAACGGAAGGAATGTCATCGGGACTCTCCCCGGAACACTTTTCCTTACTCCTGATAACAACAAGATCGTTCTGAAAAGAGCCGGTTTTCAGGACCACAAAATGAAAGTGAATGTAACAGGAAATTTTGATCTCAATTTGAGTCCGATCATGGAATTTGAAAAATACAGACCCTACAAAGGCGGAGCCATAGCAGGTTTTGTTGTCGGCGGAATCCTTTTTGTCGCCGGCGGAATAGGTTATCTGGTTGCGGAAACGATGGATGCTTTAGGCGAAGATGCAGATACAGCTTTTATTGCAAGCTATTCACTGCTGGGAATTGGAGTGGGCGGAATAGTGCTCGGAGCTGTTCTTATCTCAATAAAACGGCCTGTTCCCGGTGCTGAGGGCTTCACTTTCGATGTTTCAGGAAACGGCGCAAAGGTATCATACACATATAAGTTCTAATCCCCTATCCCTTGAAATAATCAAAACTGTCACTATTAAGTTATCCGGTAATTTTCAGGGAGGTTTTTTATGAACAGCTATCAGAATAACAGCGAAAACGGGAACCAGGATCCGTTGAAAAAATACGGCAGGAATCTTGTTGAACTTGCAAAAAGCGGGAAACTCGACCCTGTTATTGGAAGAGACAGCGAAATAAGAAGAATTGTGAGGATCCTTTCCAGAAGAACGAAGAACAATCCTGTGATAATCGGCTCCCCCGGTGTAGGAAAAACAGCAATAGTTGAAGGTCTGGCAAGAAGGATATTGCGTGGAGATGTGCCTGTAAGCATTCAGAATAAGGAGATATTTGAGCTTGACATGGGTGCTTTGATATCAGGTGCCAAATTTCGCGGAGAATTTGAAGAACGGCTCAAGGAAGTGCTCAAAGCCGTAAAAGATTCAGACGGGAAGATAATCCTTTTTATTGACGAACTTCACAACATCGTCGGAGCCGGAAGAGCTGAAGGAAGCATGGATGCGGCAAACATGCTTAAGCCGATGCTTGCAAGAGGTGAACTTCACTGCATCGGAGCAACAACGCTTGATGAATATCGAAAATATATTGAAAAGGACGCCGCCCTTGAACGGAGGTTTCAGCCACTCATTGTCCAGCCGCCTGATGAAGAAGAGACCATCTCAATTCTAAGAGGTCTCAGAGAAAGATTTGAGATCCATCACGGAATAACAATTTCTGAAGGAGCAATGGTTGCCGCAGTAAAACTTTCAACAAGATACATTTCTGACAGATTTCAGCCCGACAAATCAATAGACCTTATAGATGAAGCATGTTCGATGCTTAGAACTGAAATAGACAGCATGCCGGCTGAACTTGATGATCTTAAAAGAAAAAAGATGCAGCTTGAGATCGAAATGGAGGGCTGTAAAAGGGAACAGAGCGGATCCACTAATGAACAGGTTGCTGCAATTGATAAAAAACTTCGGGAGATAAGTAAAGTATATGAAGAAAAGTTCAAAATTTGGGAAAATGAGAAAAAAGCCGTAGAAACTGTGAAAAAACTGAAAAAAGAGATCGAAGAGACAAAAATCGAAATAGAAAGGGCTGAACGGGAATATAATCTGAGCAGAGTAAGCGAACTCAAATACGGAACTTTGTCCGACCTTCAGAATAAACTTAAGTCGGCGCAGGAAAAGACATCCTCGGAAAATGTTATGGTCACGGAAATGCTTACCGAAAAACAGATTGCTGAAGTTGTCAGTAAATGGACTGGAATTCCCGTTGCCAGCATGACTCAAAGCGAAAAGGACCGCATCCTTTCTCTGCCGGAAAAATTAAAAGAGTGTATTATTGGACAGGATGAGCCGATAGAAAGTATCTCCCGCTCAATATTAAGATCAAAAGCGGGACTTACAAACCCGAACAGACCGCTTGGTTCTTTCATTTTTCTGGGACCTACCGGTGTAGGAAAAACTGAGCTCGCCAAAAGAACCGCCGAACAGCTTTTTGACACATCTGAGAACATGATCCGGATCGACATGAGTGAATATATGGAAAAGCACAGTGTTTCCAGACTGATAGGAGCACCTCCGGGATATATCGGTTATGACGAAGGAGGTCAACTTACCGAAGCTGTAAGGAGAAAACCGTATTCAATAATTCTCCTTGATGAAATTGAAAAAGCCCATGATGATGTGTTTAATATTCTGCTTCAGATCCTTGAAGATGGACGGCTTACTGACAATCAGGGAAGAACGGTTTCATTTAAAAACACTATCATCATCATGACATCAAACATTCAGAAAGATCTTGTCAAATCAAAGTTTAAACCTGAATTCTTAAACAGGATAGACGACATCATTGAATTCAAAGGGCTTGGACATGAT
Source organism: bacterium (assembly GCA_017997475.1). Lineage (GTDB taxonomy): Bacteria > UBP6 > UBA1177 > UBA1177 > UBA1177 > JAGOEX01. The sequence goes on along the minus strand of JAGOEX010000029.1, from coordinate 16,811 downwards.
GAGCTCAAAAAGATAACTCAACTCCTGATAGCAGATATTAATAAAGTGCTTGCAGATCGTGAGATCTCCTTTGAACTGGACAATTCCGCAATGGAAAAAGTGATAAAAGAATCCTTTGACACCGAATACGGAGCAAGACCGGTGAGAAGATATCTGGAAAAGAAAATCGAAACACTGCTTGCTGTTTCTATCCTGAACGGAACTGTTACGGCTCCTTCTAAATCTGTCGTAACTGTCGAACAAGGACTATTTAAACTTAAAACCCTTAAATAATACCTGTATTTTAAAATCCAATAAAAATTTTGACAAAAAAGGTCCTTTTTATTACTCTGTCGTGAATTTGTGGTTTCATGAAAGCAGTTGTAGTGATCTTTTCACTGTTCATTTTAATATGTTTGTAATAAGAAAGGTGTGAAAATGTTAAGAAAATTCTTTGTTTTATGCTTCGTTGTCCTCTCTATCTCGGTTGTTTCCGCTCAGTCAAAGATTGCTGTTCTTCCCGCAGCAGGAAAAGGGAAATCCGCCCAGATGGCGAAAAATCTCGCAAAAGAGATCAAATCCATCTACAAAACAGTAAAAGATGTCAATCTTATTGATGCAGAAAGAGTTTTATCTGCAAGTGAAAGAAGCGATTTCAATGCCTGCTCAACAAAACAGAAATGTGTTGCAGACAGATCAAAAGGGATAAACAAAGTTGACATGATACTTTTCCCCGTTGTAAGGAGCAAAGAAGGAACATTCAATGTAACGCTCTATATTTTCTCAACAAAATCAGGCAAAAGAGTTGCAAAACCAGTCGTAAAGGGTGAAGAGGATATAGATGCCGAAGACCTTGCAGCCGACATTGCAGCCGCATTGATAGATGCATCTTCAAATCTTACTGTTGAAACTGATGAAACTGATGGCGAAGATGACGAAGATGATTCAGGATCTTCAGCAAGTGCCGGGAAAAAAGAGGAAGTAATAGAAAAAGTATCTCCGAGAGAACAGAAGAACCGTCTCCGTGCAGGATTCAAAGCTTACAAAAGCGGTGATGCAAAAGGTGCGGCAAAACTTTTCAGGGAAGGGGGAGACGAAACTCTTGCAGGGATGGCGGAAGATATCGACAATGCAGTGCAAAATGCAAAAAAACTTATTAAAGACAAGGATTTCGGAGAAGCTGTAAAGATATTGAACAGCGTTGAAAGCAGGGATTTTGAACTGCGTGAAAAAGGTTACAAGGAGCTTCAGTTCATAAAGGAAACAAACAAAAAACATAAATATAATGAGCCGAGTGACTCTGATTACACAAAAGTAAAAAACATTTTCAGAGATATAAAAAAGGACATCAAAGCAGTTGCAGACTGGAAAAACAAAGAGATCGAAAAACTTGATGATTCGATGCGCGGAGAACTCAAGCAGAAAGAACGGATAACAAGAGATTTTGAAAAATTTGAGAAAGAACAGCGTGAAAAAGAAAAGAATATGGAATCTGATCATCTGAAAAAGATCGAAAAGATGAAATCAGACCTTGAAAATCTTGATTCAAAATATCGTGACAAGATCTCTGATATAGAAAGAGAGATATCTTCGCTGAATAAGAAACTGGAAGACACCCGCTCACCTGAGGAAGTTTACAAAACAGATATCGAGGGTGAATTAAAAGAGCTCGATAAAAAATACAAAAGACTTTCTCTTGAGCAGAAAAAGCAGCTCGTCATGACTCAGAAACAGGCAAAAGCTGATATTGAAAAAGCCGAAAAAGATAACGAGGCAAAGCTCAAGGACATCGAAAAAGCGAATGCCGATCTTGACAAAAAGATACAGGAACTTTCAAAAGAGATCGAAAAACTCAACAACGATTTTGACAAGAACGAACAGCGCGAAAGTCAGCAGTTTGAAAAAGGACTTGCCGCACAGGAAGCCAAAGACAGAAAAGATCGTGAAGACCTTGAGAAAAAGAGTTCTGCTGAAATAGAAGCAATGAACAAAGAGCTTGAGGAATATGACAAGAAAATCCAGGCCGCAGCGGAAAAAATAGATAAGCTTGACCGCGAAATAAGCGATTATGTTGATAAGCAGGATCAGCGGCTTCAGAAGGTTCAGGAAAACACAGATAAGAAAAGAGAGGAGTTCGAAAGAAAATTTGATGCCGATAGACAATCCGCTGAATCCAAAGCCGAACAGGAATATCAGAAAGGTCAGTCTGCTCTTGCAAGAAAGATCGAGCTGCTTGAATCCAGTATTCTCAAAATAGAAGATAAGGTTGATAACTATGAAAAGGATCCTAAATGGAAAAATGAAAAGAAAAATCTGAAATCTGCCACAGATGAACTGATAAAATACGAAGATGCACACGATGCATTCATAAATAAGCAGATCGCTCCGGTTGTTAATGCACATAAAGAAAATGTTGCTAAACTGGATGCTTCTTTCAAAACTCTTGAAGGGACCATAAAAAAAGAGATCGCCGCTTATAAAACTAAAAAGAATGCTGAAAGAAGTTCTCTTGACAAAGAAGTAAAATCTCTTGAAAAAGGAAAGCCCGCATTTGAAAAACAGCTTCAGGCAAAGATCAGAACCGCTACTGCAAACAGAGAAAAGCAGATGAAGGCGATAGACAGCAGAAGTGCCGCAAGAGACAAAGAACGCGAATCAAAATCGAAGGCGAGAAAAACTGAATTTGACAAAACTGTCGATGCAAAGAGAAAACAGCTTGCCGCACTTGAAAAACAGATTTCGGTAAATGCGGCAAATGCAGATAAGCAGAGAGCCGCTCTTTCAGATCAGCTTGAAAAAACAAGGATCGCCAACGAAAAGAAACTCAGCGACCTTGAAATTGCAAATGAAAAGAAAAGAGAAGCAAATGAAGCGGCTCAGGAAAAGGAGCGGCTTGCAATATATCAGAAATATGAACAGAAAATGGCGGCTGACAGAAAAGAAGTCAATGCAAAAATAGCTCAATTTGAAAACAATATGAGAAACCTCATAGCCCAGAGAGGCAAGGAAGAAAACACATTAAGAGCAAACATTCAGAATGCTGAAAAACAGACTGATACTATGCAGAGCGGCTGGGCTAACGAGGCAAAAAAGAGACTTGCCGCTTATGATGCAAACCTGAAAAATGCTGAAAAGAAGGAAGTTGCCGCAAAAGCAAAATATGAAGCAGCTCTTAAGAGCATTGAAAATCAATATAAATCTAAAGTTGATGCCATCATTCAGACTGCATCAAAGAAAGCTTCATCAGGTGGAGCAGGAGCAGAGTTTACAGTTGAAAGAGATCGCAACTTCGAATTCAGCAGTTATACAAAATCCATTAACGCAACTAAAGCAGATGCCCTTTCTGCAAGAGGAATGGAAAAACTCAAATCAGATGATATTGCAGGAGCAAGAAAAGATTTCTTTGAGGCACTTTATGCTGATACGGAAAGCAAATCAGCTCTTGACGGATTGAAAGAGATCGAAAAAACCGCCGGCGCAATGTATGACAAGGCATATAAAATGGTGACCGAAGATCCTGACATGGCTAAGAAGATCCTTATTGATCTTAGAAGGAATCTGAGTCCGAAAAGTGAATATTACCTTAAAACTCTTGCTCTTCTTGAAGAATTGAAAGCCGGCGAATAAAATATCATAATACCGCTCCCCTTTTCTTTTGATTCAATAGATGATATAATAATGAAGTTTTTTTTAACAAGAGGTACAATATGAAAAAAATTCTCCATTATATTTTATTTGCGGCTCTTATGTTTTTATTTTCTGCCTGTGACAGCGGAAAAGACAAAATATACGGAGATGATGCTCTGAGTGACTCAAATGCACATGTTGACGATGAAATGACCGAATATATGGAACGCCCGGACAGTGACACATATCCTGGCGGCGGAGGAACAAAAACCGATCCTGACAATCCCGTCACAGACGATGTTGAAGAAACTGATGACAATCCTTCGGTTGATGTCAACGATGAAACGCCTGATGAAACTGATGAAGGAATTTACTCTGAAGACCCTTCTGTAGGAACATGCGAATCGGGACGGGTTGCAGAAAACCAAAAGACTCTGGTTCTTGACCGGCTTAATTACATCAGATCACTGCACGATCTGCCGCCTGTAGTGTATGAAGAAGATGATGATGTTGTTACTGCGGAATGCTCCCTCATTATTGCTGCCAATAAACAGTTGAGCCACACTCCGGATAACAGTTGGAAATGTTTTTCTGCAGATGCCTATACCGGGTGCAATAAAAGCAATATTTTCATTCAATGGGGCGGAGATCCGCTCTCTTTTCCAAGTGAATCCGTTGTAGATGCTTTCATGACCGATGAAAATGTTGAATCGCTCGGTCACAGAAGGTGGTTCATTGACCCCTGGCTTGCCCATATTTCTTTCGGGCGTGTTGATGATACCTACAACAAGGTGCTGGGATCTGCGATCAAAGTAATAAACGATACTGAACAGAGCATCGCTTCAAGCTCAATTGAATATGTTGCCTATCCTTACGAATACTATCCGGCAGAACTTTACAACGATAATGTGATGATGTCTTTTACGCTCATTTATGACAGGAATAATAAATGGACAAACAACAAGATAAGTTTTGCTTCTTCTGCGATAGCCATAACCGACCCGTCAAATAAGACGATGAAGATCTCCGGCATGAAGTTTGATAATGACGGGTATGGGGTTCCCAATAATATCAGATGGTTTGCCGAAGGGATAAAATCAGGCGTAAAATATGATGTCGTTATAACCAATGTCAAAGTAAATACTACTTTTAAAAACTATTCCTACTGGTTTGAACTTAAATAAGAAAATGACAGTTGCCACTTTACTGATACTCTTTATTTCATCAATAATATCAGGGTGTTCTGACAACAAAACAAATCAGACGGATAATGAAGGCGTCATTTCAGATGAAGACGGTTATGTCCCTTTGTGCGGCAACGGCTTTCTTGATGAAACAGAGTTTTGTGATTCTAAATCAGCAAAATGTTCACTCCTTGAACCTGAAAAATACAGAGCAGGGATCGCAACATGTCTTGAAGACTGTTCCGGCTATGACTTTTCTAAATGCCTTTCCGTTTATGAATGCGGCAACTCCATTGTGGAGCCGGGCGAAGTCTGTGACGGGAATTTTAAACTATGCAGTGAAATAGATCCTGATAAATATTCAATGGGTTTTGCGTCCTGTTTCGGGCACTGTAATGGATGGGATTCTTCAAAATGCAAGGATTTTCATATGTGCGGCAATGAATTTCTTGAACAGATGGAAACCTGTGAAATCGGTCAGACCAAAGAATGTGCAATACTGTATCCTTCCATATTTGCAACAGGGGAAGCGGTATGCAACGAATATTGTACGGAATGGAACATTTCCAGTTGTATTCCATTGATGTGCAATGATGTTAAATGCGGCAGTATCCCGATCGAGATTGACGGCACTGATCATATTTTTAATTGCGGAACATGCTTCGGCGGAGACATCTGCAACAGCTCAAATCGATGTGAATTCCCCTGCTCAGACAGCAAATGCGGTGAAGTGAAAATAGTCGACAGTGACGGTATAACCCAGACTTTTGAATGCAGAGAATGTTCAGGAATGCAGTATTGCGACACAGATAATCAATGTAAGGCCGCCTGCTCAGATATGGCTTGCGGAACAGATAAAGGAATTGATTGCGGAACATGTCCGGATGGATATTACTGTGGTCCTTTCCCGAACAGATGTAAGCCAAAGCCGAAAATAGAATTCACGGATATACCCGGCGGAACTTTTTTCATGGGTTGCAACGATGTGCTTGACAATAATTGTGCCGAAAGTGAAAAACCCGGACACATTATAGAATTAAGTCCCTATTCCATAAGCACTTATGAAATTACTGTTGCGCAGTACGAAACCTGCATCGAAGCAGGGTTTTGCAGAATGGATAATCCGGAATATCTTGACTACAAAACATATATCCTCAACTTCAGGTGTAACATCGGATCTCCAAGAGGTGCCGCTCATCCTGCAAATTGCATCAGCTATTACGGTGCCGAAGCATTCTGTAAATTCATTGGAGCCCGGCTGCCTACTGAGGCACAGTGGGAAAAAGCGGCAAGAGGCGGTTGCGAATTCTATGAAAACTGTGAAGCTGAAACGCAGATATTTCCATGGGGAAATGAAATGGCAACATGCGATACTGCCGTAATGATGGATGCTCTCAGCGGTATTCCAGGATGCGAAACCGGTGGAACAATGTTTGTGGGTTCAAAGCCCATGGGTGTAAGCCCGTACGGACTTTTTGATATGTCTGGAAATGCATGGGAATGGACAAGTGACTGGTTTGATCCGGGATATTACAACAATTCTTTGGAAAAAGATCCTCAGGGTCCTGAAACAGGGAGAGAAAAAGTGCTGAAAGGAGGTTCCTGCAATTTCAGCTCAAATGCTATAAGACCAAGTTACAGATATAATGTCTATCCCAATGTCAACTATACATACGGCGGATTCCGCTGTGTAAAAACTCATAACTAACCGGAGGAAAAAATGTCAAAAGCAAACGAAGCGATCAGTAAATTCAAGAAAGTTGATATCAGTTATGACTATTCAACTTTACCGGCTGATATTAAAAACGCCCTGCCCCACCTGAAAAAAGCATTCGATCTGATCACAACGATCTTCATGCGTCAGCAGATGGAAGGACTTCCTGAGATTTACAATCAGGTCATGGCCGGCAATGATGAGGAAAAGAAGGAGTTTTTCAAGCTTTTCAAAGGGCCGTGGGATCAGCTTGCCGATTTTAAGTCGGTATATCCCGAATTCAGCGACAGGCCTGCGACATGCGCAATGTATCCTGCCGATATTACTAAAGAAGAATGGGAGAAAACCCTTGCAGAAATGAGTGCGGAAGAAAAGGAGCTTATGACTGACACATATACCGTCATAGTTCGTGAAGAAGGCAAACTCAAAGCAGTCCCCTATCATGTCTATTATGCTGAAGAACTTGGTGAGATCTTTGAACACCTTGAAGCTGCGGCAGATTGTGTGGAAAACGAACTCCTGAAAGAGTATCTCATCTCAAGAGCTGAAGGAATGGTGACTGGAAACTATCGTGATTCCGAGGCCTTGTGGGTAAAAATGAAAGATGTTCCGATCGATCCGGTGTTTGGTCCTTTTGAAGTATATGCAGACGGATTTCTTGGACTTAAAGCAACTTATGAAGCATTTCTCATGGTCGTTGACCACGAAAAAGGGAATCGTTTAAAGGAAATTGAGAACAATCTGGCAAATCTTGCGGCAATATTTCCGGTTCCAGAGGGTTCAAAAGCGGCTGTCGGCAAGATCGCTCCGATGATAGTTGTTCACCAGATCTATTCAAGCGGTGAAGCGGCTCAGGGGATCATGGCAAGTGCGTTCAATCTCCCTAACGATGCGTGGGTAAGAGGAAATGTGGGCTGGAAACAGATTATGATCTACAACATGATGCAGGCAAAGTTCAACAATGCGACAATGAAGATCGCTGACAAAATATCTCACGGCAAAATTGTTGCAGAGTTTGACCCCTACTTCTATTTTGTCCTCATGCATGAAGTAAGTCACGGTCTTGGACCTGCATATCGTGCTGACGGCACACCTGTTTCAAAAGCTATCGGCAAGAACTATACCGGAATAGAAGAAGCAAAAGCCGACATCGGCGGACTTTACATACTTCTTAAACTCGGCGGAAAATACGGAATCCCCGAATTCGGCAAGGAAAAGATCTTAAACAGCTTTTTTGCAGGACTCTTCAGATCAATGAGATTCGGAGTACACGAAGCACACGGAGCCGCAAATGTCCTTGAATTCAACTTCTTCAAGGAAAACGGCATCATCAAAGTCCTTGAAAACGGCGATTTTGAAACCGACTCAACACGACTCGTTGAAGTCACCGAAACACTCCTTAACGAACTCTGCCGCATTGAAGCCAACGCCACACCCGAAGAAGCAGCAGCATTCCTCAAACGGTTCGCCGTCCCCGGAAGCGACATCCTTGACGCACTCGCCAAACTCACCGACATCCCCATAGATATCAGAGTCGAGTATAAATTGTAAGGGATTTTCAAACGATTTCACAAAAAAAACAATCAAAATAGTAATCCAATACTAATTTTTTACTTGAATTATTGTAATGGAATACCATAATTGACTGTGTGTGATGGTAATCCAATCCTAATTTGGAGGTTATGATGGAAAGGTTTTTTGAACTGAGCAGACAGTTTATTGCTGCCGGGAACAAGGATTTTAGGAGATATTTTCTTGAAAAAAATGACTTCTCGCACAGATTTAACATTATTTCAGGTCAAAGAGGGGTCGGAAAATCAACAGCCATGATACAGATTCTGGCTGAATATTCCAAGGGGGATCTGTTTTCAAATAAAATTCTCTATGTTCCGTCAGATCATTTTCTTGTTGCGGGAAGTCATCTCTATACTATTGCCGAAGAATTTTATAAACTTGGCGGAGAATTTATCTGCTTTGATGAAATACATAAATACAAAGAGTGGTCTATGGAGCTAAAAAGTATTTATGATTCATTTCCTGATCTTAAAATAATTGCCTCGGGAAGCAGCGCTCTTGAAATTCATAAAGGAACACACGATCTTTCGCGACGGGCGATCGTTTATAAAATTGACGGGCTTTCTTTTAGAGAATTTCTTACTATCAGGGAAAATGTTGATCTTAACACTGTCACAGTTGATGAAATATTAAAAGATCATGAAAAGCTCTCCTTTTTTATCAACGAAACCCTTAAAAATAAGAATATCCGCATTCTGCCGAGTTTTTATGAATATCTGCGGATCGGATTCTACCCTTATTTTTTACAGTTTAAAGAAGAAAATCTGATGCACATTATGCTGGAACAGAACATACACACCTCGATTGAATCGGATCTGACATCGGTATATAGTTTCATAAATGGAGAAACTGTCAGAAAAATAAAGAAACTGCTTGCTGTTGTCGCTTCACTTGTTCCATATACGCCTGATTTGAACTCTTTAAAGGAAATTTGCGGAGTTTCAGATCACAGAACGCTGAAAACATATCTTTCATACATTGAAGATGCAGGAATTATCTCACAGTATCAGAAGTCGGGAAATGAAATGGATTCACTGAGAAAACCTGAAAAGATATATCTCAATAATACTGCTCAAATGTATGCAATATCGCCTGACAATTCAAAAAACATCGGAAACATAAGGGAAACTTTCTTTTCGCAGGCAGTTTCACCGGTTCATAAACTGAGAATCCCGAAAAAAGGAGATTTTGAAATTGATGGTGACCTTATTGTTGAAATCGGCGGAAAAAGCAAGAAAACCGGACAGTTAGATAATCTAAAAAAAAGCATTTACGCCCTTGATGAAATTAATTCCGGCTTTAAAAACAAAATTCCGCTGTGGCTCTTTGGATTTCTGTATTAGTAATGGTTTTTAAAGAAGATTTTTGCTAAACTGGGAACACTGCCATTTTATTTATTGATAACTTTGACAACTCACGCCGAATTTCTATAATTCCGCGATGGTGCTTCCGTGGCTCAGTCGGTAGAGCAACTGATTCGTAATCAGTAGGTCAGCGGTTCGATTCCGCTCGGAAGCTCCAGTTTTTTCAATCTTTTTGGAGGGTTATCATGAAAAAGAAGATCATTGCAGGTTCAGTTTTTGCGTTCATCGTGGTGGCAGTAATTTTCATTGCATGTGCTTCAACCCCGTACAAGGAGACAAGGGCGGTTCCTGACAAATCTTTCACTGTTGCCGAGCTTGCAAAATTTGACGGTAAGGAAGGAAGAAGAGCGTATGTGGCATACAAAGGCGTTGTCTATGATTTCACCGATGTTAAATCATGGAAGAACGGAGAACATAAAGACGGCAAGAAAGCAGGGAACGACTATACCGATGTTCTTGACAAGGTGTGGCACGGTGCAAAAGTTCTCAAAGATAAGCCCGTTGTCGGTAAGCTGGTTAAATAGCCATGATAAGTTCTCAAGTTGCATTTTTCGCCGATCTGGGTTCAAAGCTGATCCTTGTTCTCCTTTTTGTGGCAAGTTTCTTTGTTGTTGCTTTTTATGTTGAAAGAAAGCTGTTTTTCAGAAAACACTTTAACAGCGATATGCCTCTTCTTTTAAAACGGCTGAACAGTTCACCGGGAAGACAGGATATTGAAACTGTTTTAAGATCTGACAAATTCACAGAGTCAGAAATAGTTATGAAAGCCCTTTCAAATACTAAAGTGAACAGTGGAGAAAAACTTCTTTCAACTGTAACCACTGAAATTGACATGGAAAAAAAGAACTGGGAGAAATTCCTTCTCTATTTTGCCACTGTCGGGTCAAATGCCCCTTTTCTTGGACTTCTTGGAACAGTTCTGGGTCTAATGCAGTCATTTTCAGATCTTGCACTTGCGGCAAGACCGGATGCCAAAGTCGCCATGGCGGGAATAAGCAATGCCCTTATTACAACTGTTGCGGGAATTGTCATCGCAATCCCTTCAGTAATAATATATAACATGCTGTCCAAAAAGGTTGCAACTGTTTCCGCCAACATAAAAGCCATTGCAAGAACTGTGGCTGACACGATTTTCTGATTGAATATTTTTTTAACATAAATACCTGAGGTGTCTTGATGCAGTTGGCTGATTTTATTACTTATTCCATTTTTGCAGGAATGACAATCGCATTTCTTGCAATTATCTGGAGCTATGCGAAAGGGTTGAGACAAAGTCCGCGTGATATGTGGCTTATGTTCATATACAACATCATCGAATACACTGCCTATATGGCGATGAACATTGCTGTGACACTGTGGCTTACGGCAGATTGCGGTGTCGGAGATCTTGCGGCAGGCAACTACATTATGCTCTGGTCGATCCTTCTTTCAATAATCGGAATGATTACTGGAGCGGTCGTTGATACGATCGGCATTAGAAAAACTCTGATGATAAGCATCATTTTTCTTTTGATATCCCGGTTTTTCATGTCTTTCATTACAGACCCGTATATCATTTTTGTGCTCGGATTCATTCCGATGGCAATAGGTTTTGCGATAGTTGGTCCACTCATATCCGTTGCCATAAAACGGTTCACGACCAAAGATACCGTGGCTATGGGTTTCGGGCTTTTCTATGTTCTGATGAATCTCGGGTATGCTCTGGGCGGATTGATGTTCGATGGTGTAAGGGATGTGTTCTCTCTGCGTGACTCTGCCGGGAAAATTATCAATGAAAATGCCGGTATTGATATTCTCGGGCTCCATTTTTCCACATATCAGATGTTCTTTGTCATCGGATTTCTTTTTACAATTGTAAGCATGATTGTTGCATTCTTTATCCGGGGCAATATTGAACTGAATGACGACGGAAAACTGACAGAAGTTGCTAAAAAAGAGCTCGGCAGCGGATTTAAAGCTGTAAGAAATTCTGCAATTGATGTCTGGAATATGATATCTAAAGTTGTCGCTGAAAAAATGTTCTGGGTTTATATCGGAATGCTCGCACTGACACTTTTTGTAAGGTTCGTATTTTTCCATTTTTCATACACATTCCCCAAATACGGGATCAGCATTCTTGGCGAAGGTGCTAAAATTGGCAATATTTACGGCGTATTAAATTCATTCCTCATAATTTTCACTGTTCCTGTCGTTGCATACTTAACCAAGAAAACGGCATCATATAAAATGCTCATCATCGGTTCGATCGTTTCTTCGCTTTCGTGCTTCATTGCCGTTATCCCTTCGAGATTTTTTGTTTCTCTTACTGACACTGTGCTCGGTGAGATGATATTCGTTAAATGGCTGGGACTTGCAGATTCTGCTCAAGCTCTCTCGGTAAATCCGCCGACTCCCGAATACTGGCCTCTTATATTTTTCATACTTATTTTCACGATCGGTGAAGCAATCTGGTCACCACGGCTTATGCAGTTTACGGCAGAGATCGCACCCAAGGGAAAAGAAGGAACTTACATCGCACTTTCCATCCTTCCCTGGTTTGCCGCGAAATTCTTTGTCGGTCCGATGTCGGGACTTCTTGTGAAGATATACACCCCTTTTCAGGATGGACATCCCCTTCCACCGGCAGACAACTACACAATGGTCTGGGTCTGGATAGGAGGAATGGCATTGTTGACGCCTGTCACACTCATTCTTTTCGGCAAATATTTCATGAAGATACTGGTTCCTGAAAAAGTTGCAGGCAATACTTCAGAAAATTAACTACCAGTCACTATATTCAGTGAATTCATCATAGCTGTCAGAGCGGTCATAATCCTCATCTTTTTCATCTTCGCTGAAATAAAAACGACCTTTTTCCTTTGATTCATCACATTCCCACAGATATACACACGCATTTTCGTCATCAAGCTCGCATCCGCGCATAAAAAAATCATCCGCCTTTTTGCAATTTCTCTTTGTTCCGACAGCATTATTAAACATCATTCCGAGAACATAGCATCCCCTTGCATGATCAAGCTTACATGCTTCAAAGAAGTATTTTCCCGCTTTTTTGTAACTTTTTTCGTTTTCTCTTCCCTGAAAATAGATAGATCCCGCCCTGTAACAGGAGTCTCCGTCCCCTTCCCTGCACTCTTTGACAAGAGAACTCAGATGGTCTCTTTTTTCTGAATAGGACTCCGCCATCTTATCATTATCACCTTCATCATAATAGTTTGACAATTCGTGACGATCGCCCCCACCCTGCCCGGCACTCTCTTTTTTCTGTGCCGTTGAACAGGAAAAAAGAAGAAGAAAAATTAAATTTGTTAATAAAAATAGCTTCATAGCTGCCTCCTTAATGGTTAATATTATCTACCGGCTCCTTTTTAACATATTTTGAGAGCATTAATCGTGCGACCCCCATATAATTTGGTTTAAATTTGATAGTATCTCCGACTTTGAGCCCGACTTTGTTCTTTCCTATGTCAAAAACTGTCATATCAGAAGTGGTACCGATAAATCTCACTTTTTCATCAAGCGGTGTTAAGTCAGTTTCGGGGCTTACATCCAAAGCTCCGAAATCAACTATTGCTTTAAAATGGTCATTCTCTTTTGAATTTTCTTTGAACAGACCCATATCAGCATGCCCCACATTTCCGTTTCCAATCCTGCCGTCCGGGAACAAAGGTTTTTTTTCTATCTCTATTATGTTGGCTGACAATCTGAACCCGTCCTCGTTCAGGTTGTGGAATCTCTTGTTATTATAAGGTGTTGTTCCAATAAACGCCGCTTCTCCGATCCTGAAATGATTCATGCCTTCCGGAATTGCGCCCAGTTCAAGCAGAGGAAGTGTGATGGAGCTTCCGCCTGATATCACCGGCAGATCCCTTCCGAATTTCAGTTCAATAATTTTCCTAAACAGCGTGAGCTGAAGAAGCTTATCATGATCGGGTTCGACTCCGTACATACAACCGAGATTTGTTCCGATGCCGATTATTTCAATGTTTTTAAGATCAAAGACGCTTGAATAGAACTTAACCGTATTTTCTTTGAGAATTCCTTCTCTTAATTCACCTAGCTCGATCATTATTATAACTTTGTGAACGACACCTATCTTTTCCGCTTCCCTATTTAATGAATGAATTGTTTTTATTGATGTATTTAGAGAAATATCGGCAAACCTTACAACACTCGGTATCTGATATTTTGATGGCGGTTTTATGAGCATGGTTCTGATTTCAGGATTGATCTCTTTCATTATCTTTAATCCTGAAAGTCTTGAATCAGCGACAGAATGAACTTTTTTGATCACTTTTGAATGAAGGATGTTTCTAAGGATCTCTCTGTTTCCGGCAAGCACTTTACAGACAATTGTCCATTCCTTTTTATTCTTTTTCATCAACTGGCTGATTTCATTTATATTCTCAATTATTTTTGGAATGTTGACAATAATTTTTGACATCGTTTATTTTTTATACCTCATTTCTGCATATTTTGATGTAAACCCAAGCCGTTCATATAGTTTTTTTGCAGGATTATCATATTCAACATGAAGAGCGATGTCGGTCCCCGCTGTTTCAATCGCTTTTGTAATAATTTTCCTGCCGAGCCCCTTTCCCCTTTCACTTGCTTTTGTTGCGACATAAACCAGAATATTTTCAGGTATATATCCGACATGTCCTGTTTTATTCATTACAAGACCGCTGACTATGTTACCGTTATCAATTCCCAAAAGGACAAAGCCGCCCTTCCCGGGATCAGTTGAAAATGCATAATCCAACGCATTATTTATATCCTTTTTGGAATCTCTGAACTCATCAAGAGATTCATGCATAAAATCAACAAGTTGACTTCTTCCGAACTGACCTGGAAAATCAGTTTCGTTCTTAATAGTAATAACTTTCATTCTTTTTGCCTCCAAACAATAATGAATGCTTCAGAAAATCAGAAGATCGAGACTCAATTAAAAAACAAATTTTTGAGACTTTTCAGATAGTTAAAGCACCTCCATAAAAAGATCACTTCAAACATAGTACCACAAAATGGCATCTTTGTCAATTCGATATGGCCGTTTTAAGGAGATCTAGAAACATCCATATAATCAAGGATAAGACATCCTTCATTGTGAGGAATTATCCTAACGGTATTTTTACCTGCATTGAGTTGTGATGTGAAAGTTATTTTTTTTAAAGATATCTCTCCTTTTTCGGGGATGAACTCTGTTTTTTGCAACCCGTTCACAAGAACTGAAAACTTAACAGTACAGCCGGTTTCGACAACAACGATGTCAATTTTGTAATTTCCACTGGTTTTAACACTGTGTTCAAACTCATAAAATTCTTCCTGACTGTCAAAAAGAACACCCTGAGCGCCGTAACTGAATTCTACATCAGGCGTCGGGTTGAATTCAAATGTCTGAGCTTGGTGTATATGATAGAATCCAAGAATAAATTTCGGTTTTCCTTTTAAAGGGATGAATTTCATTTCAAATTCAGCGTGATATTTCCCGTCATCTTCAAGGAATGGGATTTCCATTATACTGAAATTATTAGCATTTTTATTCACTTTAACAATTTTATCATATTTTGAGTCCTTGTAGAATTTCTGAATGTTACTGTCCAGGAGCTCGCCAAGAGAATAAATGATAAGATTTCCGTATTTATCGTGAGGCGGGTTGTCCTGAACGCTTAAGATTGAATGAAAATGGAAACCGAAACTGTGAGGGAGAAGAATTATTGAATTTTCGATCTCTTCTTTTTCTATAAGTGTCTTCACTTTTTTTAAATTGTCTGGAGGATCCGTTTTTACAAGCATCTGCGGCATTACAAAAAATGCGAAGAATATAAGTGTCGAAGCAAATATTCCTGCAAATGAGCCAGCCGAAAACTGATTCCTGATCCCTTTTCTGTTCCTGAAAAAGCAGTATATCTCTGAAAATCCGCAACCTGCCGCAATAACAAAAAGAGCACCGGATTCAAGAAGATATCTGGGGCCTACGAAATTTCCCTCAATATAAAAAGTAAAATATGCAAAAATTGCACATAATGGCATGAAATAATAGAGAAAATATTTATAAGGTTTTTTAAATATAACAGGAATAATGAAAAGCAGAATTGCCGGATGTGCAGTAATTCGATGAAGAAAGTTGTTAAGTCGCAGAAATGTTATTCCTGTCGCATACACAAAAGTCACACCTTCGGGCGGAAGTGTTTCACCGTGATTGCCGGCACACCCTTTGCCAAATCCGGGACGATGACAGAATTCTCTTAAGTCAAGGGCGTTGAAATAAACATCCTGAGCAAAAACGAAAGGATTCCCTGTCAGATGGTAATTATAAAGCATCAACGCTGAACCGGTGACAAGAAACGGAAATGTGAAAAGAACAGCGTTCTTGACTGATCTCTCTTTAAAAATTATATAGACGGCACCGGCAAAATAAGTGTAAAGCGCATTCTGCGGCTTTATGAAAAGCATTATTGAAAGAAGTGCTCCTGCAATTATGAAAGAACTTCTTTTTTCAGCTCTGTGGACGATCAGATATACTGCGATCAGAACAAGCATCAACCCGAAATGATGAGGGAAATAAAATCCTCCATGAAGAAGATGGACTGATGAAAATCCGAACATGAGCATTACAACTATTCCGGCAGATCTGTCTTTTAATTTTACTGCATGAATTCCTGCAAGATATGTGTTTATCCCTGCAATTACGGGATTAAAGCAGAATTCAATCCCGAAAAATGTGAACGGAGTCATGAAAAAACTGAAACCCGGAAGAAAGATCGACACATAGTTCCCGTTATGATTAAAAAGAAAGTTAGAGTAGTAATGTTCATAGAAATCGGGGGTTTCAAGGTATAGTTTCCCGTTTAAGATAAGTTTCGAAAGCCAGACATAGTGGATTCCGTCATCAGGCACAGGTGCGATAATAAAAAAAAGGTTTATAAACAGGGAAAATGCAAAGACAGAAAAAGGAATTATAAAAAACAGCGACTTGACGAGCCGGTTGTCATCTTTGACTTCAGTTTTCGGGAAGAATGCATAAATGATTCCGAAAAAAAGCACCGATATAAGGAGAATTATATGAAATTCAGGGAAAAACATCGTAAAAATGGTATATATCCGCCCTTTTGTAGCTATTACAAAATAGGTTAAGAAAATTATTATTGAAAATGTTAAACCTGTTAATCTTTTCACGGCACCTTCCGGAAAGTTTTTAGCAGTTTATCTTTAATTCACTTTTTTTCAAGGAGACACAATATCTGAAGTTCCCCCAAAAAAAATTCAGCAGATTTCTAACTGAAGAGGAGGAGCTGTTTTGAGTCAGGCGGGGCGTTCTGTTTGTTGCTCAGGATTCCCTTCGGGGTTCGCATGAAAATTGATTTTACG
>JAGOEX010000232.1 GCA_017997475.1 bacterium | reverse complement strand
AACCTATCCGAAAGATCTTTTTAGGTTGGAAAATGGTTAAAATACGCGATCATATAACTTATGAATCAATTCTTGAAAGCATTTCCGATGGTGTATTTACAGTCGATCTGAACTGGAAAGTCACTTTTTTCAATCATGCGGCTGAAAGAATAACCGGAATTCCAAGAGAGGATGCGATAGGCAGGTTCTGTCACGAAGTATTCAAATCGAATATGTGTGAAACGGCATGCGCCCTGAGAAAGACCATAAAAAATGGAAAACCTGTAATAAATAAAAGCGGTTTTATAATAAATGCAAGCGGAAGACAGATACCTGTTTCAGTTTCGACAGCAGTGCTTTATGATGAATCGGGAAACATTGCAGGAGGAGCCGAAACTTTCAGGGACCTAAGCGAAATCGAAGCGTTGAGAAAAGAACTTTCAGGCAGAATTTCAATTTCTGATATTGTGACAAACGCTCCGTGCATGAAAGCGGTTCTTGATCTCATACCGGCGATCTCTGCAAGTTCAAGCACTGTGCTGATCGAAGGCGAGACGGGGACAGGCAAGGAGCTTTATGCAAAGGCGATCCACGAAATGTCTGACAGATCAGGCAAACCTTTTTATGCCCTAAATTGTGCCGCATTTCCCGAAACTCTTCTTGAAAGTGAACTTTTCGGATATGCAAAAGGAGCGTTCACCGGAGCGGATAAAGATAAAAAGGGTTGGTTTGCGACAGCTACAGACAGCACGCTTTTTATTGATGAAATAGGTGAAATATCTCCTTCCATTCAGGTTAAACTTCTGAGAGTTCTTCAGGAGCGGACTTTTGAGCCGGTGGGGTCGACAAAAAATGAAAAGACAAACGCAAGGATAATTGCCGCAACCAATAAAAATCTTAAACATCTTGTTGAGCAGGGGAAATTCCGTGAAGATCTTTATTACCGCATCAATGTTATCCGGGTTGAACTTCCACCTTTAAGAAAAAGGATTTCGGACATTCATGTTCTGGCCTTTTATTTTCTTGAAAAATATAACAGCATCTTTAACAGATCTGTTTCCGGCTTTTCTTCAGGCGCTTTATCTGCACTAATGTCGCATGACTGGCCGGGAAATGTCAGGGAGCTTGAAAATGTTATCGAAAGAGCTGTTGTTTTAAGCACTTCAGATAAGATAACTCAAGATCTTTTTCCGTCAGAACTTTCTGATATTAAAGAGGAAAAACCACAATCTGCAAAACTTTCATCGGTAAAAAAACTGACACAGATAAGTTTTATAGAGAATGCGTTGAAAGAGAACGGTTTCAATGTCCCACTTACTGCCAAAGCGCTAGGTGTGCATAAAACGACACTTTACCGGATCATAAAAAAATACGGAATTCAGGTGGAAAGTAGAAAGTAATTGCAATTTCTGAGGAATAAATTATACCTTCGTGGTGTTCTTTTATTTGTTTTTTATCTTTTTCTTGAAAAAGGAGTTTTAAATATGAAAAGAATTCTGCTTGTTGTAATTTTTATGTTAATGTTTCCGCTTTTTATCAGTGCATCAGACGAAGATAAAGATGTTTTCTATTTTTTTTATTCTTACAAGTGCCCTCACTGTGTCGAGGCACATCCTTTTATTGATAAGCTTAAAAAAGAATATCCTGACATAATCTTTAAAGATCTTGAAGTGATGAAAGTTCTTGAGAACAGAGAACTTTTTAAGAAAATGATTGGAAAACTCGGGATTCAGGGCGGCGGAGTTCCAACATTTATTTTTAACGGTAAATTTGTAGTAGGTTTTCAATCCGGGCACCATGATAAGCTCATAAGACAGATGATAGATATGAACATGTCCGATCATCAAAAGGAGAACTGCCAGAGTGAAGACTGCAAAGAGTGCAGGGAGAACATGATCGATGTTCCCATTTTAGGTAAAATTGATGCAAAAATGGTCTCTTTGCCGAGCTTTACTTTCATAATCGGACTTCTTGACGGCATCAATCCGTGTGCAATGTGGGTTCTGATGTTTCTTCTTACCCTTCTTGTGAACGCAAAAAGCAGAAAAAAACTGATAATGGTCGGAACGGTGTTCGTTGTTTCATCCGCTGTGGTATATTTTCTGTTCATGACCGCATGGCTCAACATTTTCACTTTCATGGGGGTTAGTCAGTATATTACGATAGCACTTGGAATTCTTGCGCTTTTAATGGGACTTATCAACATAAAGGAATTCTTCTTCTTTAAAAAAGGGGTGAGTTTGATGATTCCTGAAAAAGCAAAACCCAAGCTGTTTGAGAAAATGAGAAAGATCATGAATAACAGCAGTTTTGCAGTCTCTCTTTTCGGCACAATCGCACTTGCATTTTTCGTTAATCTCATTGAACTTGGATGCACCATCGGACTTCCGGCAATTTATACGAGAGTTCTTTCAGTTCAGCAGATAAGCACATCGGTAAAATATTTCTACATGGCTCTCTATAACGCTTATTATGTCATTCCTCTTGCAGTAATTGTCGCTCTTTTCGTTTTCACGATGGGCAAATACAGATTTGAGGAAAAACACGCAAAAGTGCTTAAACTGATAAGCGGAATATTGATGATAACACTTGGCGCGATACTTGTTTTCAAACCCGATCTTCTTGTTTTTGCTTAGGAGTTAAGAGCTTGATCTTTCAAGCTTTGACTTGGTTTTTTCCCATTCAGGCATCATTTTTGAAAGAAGTTTGTAAAACCCGTTTCCGTGGTTTTTATGCAACATGTGACAAAGTTCGTGAGTCACAACATAATCAATGCATTCCGATGGCGCTTTAATGAGTTCAAGATTTAATGTAACGGTTCCTTTTGTTGAATAACTTCCCCATCTTGTTTTCATTCTTCTGATTCTTAATGCCGGTTTTCTCAAATTGTATTTATTGAACTTTTCAAAGCATTTATTTAAGCTTTTTGTAAAATGTTCATCGGCTTTTTCTTTATACCATTTTTCGACAAGATTTTTTATTCTGTCTGAATCTCTGAATTTGCTGTAAACAACAATAGTTCCTCTTGTTGCGACAACTTTTTCTTTATTATCAATAATTATTTTAAGCATGTATCTTCTTCCAAGATAAAGATGAGTTTCTCCGCTTATGAACTGTCTTGGTGTAACTTTCGGCTTAAAATTTATAAAATAATCCAGGTGCTTAGCTATCCACTTCGATCTTTTTTTTAAACGGGTTTCGATTTTATCAAAAGGTGTTTGAATTGGCACTTTGACCATCACTGTTCCATCCGGATGGACTGTAATTGTCATGGTTTTCCTTTCTAAATACTGGAGATTGTAAAATATTTCCCGTTCACCATATTTAATGGATTTCTTTTCACTCATTTTCCGTCTCTGCTTCTTGTTATGCGCATAATTTTATTAATGATATCATCCATTATTTCAGTTTTAAGAAATATGTTCCTTTTGTTTTTCACTTCATCATACAAATAGTCGTCAATTTCATCAATTACCTTTTTTTGAGCATCTTCATCATCCCAGAAATTAATTTTCTTATTTGAATCAATTATTTCTGATATTGAGATTGCAATGTCTGCAAGGATGTCTTTTCCGGTATTAATCAGTTCATTTTGCTCAAAAACTGATTTAATTGAACCGAAATATGCTATCGAATCTTCTCTTCCGTTAAGTTTTTCAGGAATGTCGTCATGAATTTTTCCGATTACTTTTCTGTTTAATTCTTTTGCTGTTTTCAAATATTCCAGATCTGATATTTTCCCTGCTCTGAAATTGTCAATAACATCCTGAATTAATTTGGATAAATTCTGATAGAATGCCGGATCTTCATCCATTTTTTCACTTGTTGTTTTTTTTGCCGCAAAAGCAATAGTGTCAGCTTGTGATGCAACTGATTTCGATCCTGTGTAAACTCCCTGAGACTCTTTGACAAGACCAAAAGATGAGCTGTCAAAAATGTTTGCCGGTTCATTAAGTTGGACAACTTCATTTGCCTGAATATGAGTGTCCAGAAGTTTTTTTATTTTCGGCTCATAATCACGGTAGTCAATTGATTCTGCGTATCTTATTTTTACCGCTTCCCGCAAGAGATAGAATTTTCTGAAATCTTTTTTATACATTTCAAGTTTTCTGTCATCTGTCTCCATGAGAAACTTTTCACTTGAAAGAGCAT
>JAGOEX010000231.1 GCA_017997475.1 bacterium | reverse complement strand
CGGCGGAAGCAACCCCATGGTCGCCGTGAAATATCAGATCGCAATAATACTTGCCATATTTGCCGCAACCGAAATATCAACAATGCTCGCGCTTATGTTCTCACTAAAAAAAGGGATACTCCCAACCGGATTCCTAAACAGATCGATCTTTCGGAAAGCAAGAGTTTCTATAAAAAGCTGACATGAACCTTAACCTTGAAATAATAAATTTTCACAATACAATCAAAGGGATAGTTGATGGGGAATTCTGAAACAGATCCGGAGATGATGCTATGAATTTAAAGAAGATCTTCACTAAACTTAATATAGGCACATGGATAATGATCGCAATGTTTGCAGGCATCGGGGCTGGGTTAATTCTCGGTAATGATGCCGAAGTACTGCGTCCGATAGGCGAGCTTTTCATTAAGCTGATAAAAATGCTTGTCGTTCCGCTTGTCGCTTTTTCAATAATTCTCGGTGCTTCAAGCATGGGAGATGCAAAAAGTGCGGGAAAAGCTGGAATTACAACCTTTGCATATTATCTTTTTACAACGGCGATCGCTGTAGTTCTTGGACTTCTGGCAGGAAACATTTTTGAACCGGGAGCCGGTCTTGAAGTTTCAACAATTCAGAACATGTTCAGCGGAGAATATGCTGATAAAGGGGCGACCCCCGGCTTCTGGGAAACGGTTTCGGGCTTTATTCCGGAAAACCCGTTTTTATCTCTTACAAACGGAAACATTCTGCAAGTGCTCTTTTTTGCTCTGTTTTTCGGATTCGGGCTGAGCTTTATGGAGAATAAGAAAAAGGAGCCGGTCATAAATTTTGTTTCAACGGTGAATGATGTTCTTATCTGGATGATACTCAAAGTGATGCTGACCGCTCCGATTGGTGTTTTTGCATTGATGGCTGATGCAGTCGGCACATTCGGATGGGACATTCTGGCACTTGTTCTGAAGCTCCTTTTTGTATATACCGGAGTTCTTCTGATACAGACTTTCGGAGTCTATCCGTTGATGATCAGACTTTTCTCAAAGATGAAACCACTTGAATTTATTAAGAAAATATCAAAAGCCCAGATTGTTGCACTTTCAACATCAAGCTCTATGGCAACTCTTCCTGTCACAATGGAAGTCTGCGAAAAAGAGATGAATGTTTCAAAAGAGACCTCTTCGTTTGTCCTGCCTCTGGGTGCCACGATCAATATGGATGGAAATGCGATATATTATGCGCTGTCTGCACTTTTTTTCGCCCAGATATTCGGTATTGAACTTGGAATGGCTCAATATGTTGCGATCATAATCACCGCCACCCTCGGCTCGATCGGTCAGGCAGGAGTTCCGGGACCTACACTTCTTGTTGTCGCAGTCCTTCTTGCAGCAGACATTCCGGTTGTGGGGCTGCCGCTCCTTTTCGGAGTTGACCGGCTCTTTGACATGATGAGAACCGCAGTAAACATTACAGGGGACGCCAGTTGTGCTGTTATTGTTGACAGTATGATGGAAAAATAAAAACATTCGTGTATAACTGAAACCGTCTTTTTTAATGAATTGATTTTAATCTGCAATTATATTATTATTATCGTATGAACTTGGAGAAAATTATATGAGAAATTTGTTGCCTGTACTGATTTTTATGACAGCGTTGTTTTGTGCATTAATTTGTTCCGGAAACAGTGATTATGGGAAGTTAGGCGAAGAATGAAATTTCTTTTCTGAAATATCTTTTACCGTTCGTTAAGAAAAATCGGTCATCGATGGCAATAATGTTTCAGAACAATCCGTTTGAAAGCATGACGAGTGTGCAGCCCTCGATATATTCGATGCCGGCTTGAAGAGCTTTTTTCTTTAAAGTTTCAGTTTCTGTTCCCGGATTTGCAATAATCCTTTTCGGCTTGATCCCGATTATTTCATCTGCAATTTCTTCAACCCTTGAAGAACCGATATAAAGTGTGACAGTATCAACTTCACCTGTTATGTCAGCGATCTTCTTTGTAACCTTTATTCCGTCGATCACCGGAATAACAGGATGAACCGGAACAACTTCATGACCGTGACTGATAAGCGAATGAAGCGCCATGTTCGAATATCTGCCCGGCTGATTGCTTGCCCCGAGAATAACAACTCTGCTCATATTTCCCTCCAGAAAAATAAAAAACCCAGCACATTGAAAAATTACACCTTAGAAAAAAAATTGCAATAAAAGGGCAACATTTGACATCCTCTCATCAGATAATAAAATGTAGTCCGGTTATTTTTAAGGAGATAGTTTTGAAAAAAATCATATTTCTCATTCTTGCGGCGGTATTTTCTGCCGGATGCAGTTTTGTCAATACGAGCAATGGGCACATTGATGCCGATGATGATGTCTTTTCTTTTGTTGACGATGACATTGCCGATCTCAGTGACGAACTCACAGATCCCGATGATAATTCAACCCCTGATGAAACAGTGACTCCAGATGAAACAGTGACTCCAGATGAATCGGTGACTCCAGATGAATCGGTGACTCCTGATGAAGATATTGAATCTCCTGAAAAAGTGGTGATTGCGACATACAACACCCATATGTTCTTTGACACAGTATGCGATTCCGGCTCATGTGCTTCTTCAGATTTTGAAGAACAGCCCTCTGTTTCCGAATATAATGATAAAGTTGCCGATGTGGCTGAAGCTCTCACCATGATAAATGCCGACATTGTTCTTCTGCAGGAAGTCGAAAAGAAGATCTGCCTTGAAGACCTTTTTGATGAAATGAACGGAGTGTATGATGATCTTTACATCGGCGAAACTGGTTATGATGCATCAATTGATACCGCAGTTATAACAAAAGGGGAGATAACCTACACAAATAAACATACCGGCTCGATCCCTCATCCAGACGGAGGGACAACAACTTTCACAAGGGCCTTCCTTGAAGCTCACATCAACCTCGGAGGGAGAAAAATAATAGTCTTTTCCGCCCATTTCAAGGCAAAGAGCAACGATGATCCGGAGAGGAGACAGGCCGAAGCGGATGCGGCACTTGAAATAATAAATGATGTTGCAGACAGTAACTCTGATGCATTGATAGTGATGGGGGGAGATCTCAACGACACACCCGGTTCAGGGCCGGTATCAACTCTTGAGAATTCATCAGAGCTTGTCAGGGTCGCATCAGAACTTTCTTCAACAGATCAGGCAACTTACTATTATGACGGTCCCATTGCCATTGATCACATTTTCTTCTCAGTTGAAGGGTCAGGATCGTATGTTTCAAAATCAGCAGAAGTAATAAAAGATGCTCCGAGCTGGTATTCGCTGATAAGTTCAGATCATGCCGCGTTAAAAGCGGAATTTGAGTTCTAAAAAATGTTCAGATTTGCCGCTGTAACACAAAAACCGCTGATAATTCCGATATTTGTCCCTAATATGGGTTGTCCAAATCTGTGCACATTCTGCAATCAGAAAATTGTGACAGGGGTTTCAGAGCCCTCTCTGGATGATGTAGAAAGGACCGTTGAAGAATATCTTTCATTTTCAAAAAAAAGAAAACGGACGGAAATATCATTCTACGGCGGAAGTTTTACAGCCATTCCCAAAGAAACGATGATGGCTTACATATCAAAAGGTGCTGAATTTGTTGATAAAAAGACAGTTAATGCGTTAAGGTGCTCGACAAGACCGGATGCCGTTGACGAAAAAACAGTGAAGATATTAAAAGAAAATCATTTTGAAACAGTTGAGCTCGGTGTCCAGACAATGTCGGAATCTCTGTTGGTAAAAATGAAAAGAGGGCATTCAGCGGAAGATGTTCTCAAAGGTGTCGGAATCATAAAAAACAATGGAATAACAGCAGGTCTCCAGTTTATGACCGGATATCCTGATGAAAGTGTAGAAGATGTTGAAATAACTATTGATTCACTCAAAAATCTCAAGCCGGACTTTATAAGGATATATCCATTTGTCCCCCTTGAAGGAAGTGAAATGTTTTCTGAGATTTCATCAGGAAGAAAAGAACTTATTCAGAAAGAAGAGGTTATGGAAAGAACAGTTTCTCTCTTTCTTGAAGCAATGAAACTGAACATTCCTGTCATCCGGATCGGTCTGCCCGTTTCATCTTCAATGCCCGATATTTATCCGCACAATCTTTCCCAAGTTGTTGTCGGAAGGGCTATTGAAC
>JAGOEX010000230.1 GCA_017997475.1 bacterium | reverse complement strand
AGTGCCTGTGTCGCCGGTATTGCCTGTGTCGCCAGTATTGCCAGTGTCGCCGGTATTGCCTGTGTCGCCGGTATTGCCTGTGTCGCCAGTGTTGCCAGTGTTGCCTGTGTCGCCGGTATTGCCTGTGTCGCCGGTATTGCCTGTGTCGCCTGTGTCACCTGTGTCACCTGTGTCGCCGGTGTTTCCTGTGTCGCCGGTGTTTCCTGTGTCGCCTGTGTCACCGGTATTGCCATTGTCACCATCGTCATCGCAGGACACAACAAAAAACGCTAATAATAAAACTGTTAAAATAACAAAAAATCTTTTCATGATCACACTCCATAAATAAACAATAAAAACTACATATATTACTTTGGCGAATAATTTCAGTCAAGGTAAATTAAATTTCTATGAACTTGAAAAAAGGTGGTAGCGAGAGAGTGACTTGAACACTCGACCTGCGGGATATGAGTCCGCTGCTCTAGCCACCTGAGCTACCTCGCCACCTCGGACAGGCGGAAATATAATTATTTCAAGTCGTTTTGTCAACCAAAAAATTAAAAAACTGTTTTCGTTTTGACATTTTGTTGAAATAACTGTAGAATCGGAACGCTTTTTTGGAGGTTGATATGAAAATTGTGATTCTATTTTTACTGTTTTTGAACTTAGTTCCTGTTTTTGCTCAAAATTCCCCCGAGTGGGTTCTTGTCGATGATTCAAAGAACATTAAACTTTACAACCGCGAAATGGGAGATGCCGGCATTAAAGAGGTCAAAGCTGTCGCAACCATCACCGGAACTGTCAAGGAAGCTGTCGAGGTCATTTTTGACAGGAAAAATCATCCCGAGATCTTCAAATACATCAAATTTGCCGATCAGATGAAAAAAACTGCTGAGTGTGACTGGTCATACAATGTAATCGACGCACCTATGGCTTCAGACAGGGATTATCTGGTGAAATCATGTGAAGTGAAAAACAGCGACGGTTCCATTTCTGTGACATGGGAGCCGTTTGAAGATCCGAAATACCCGGTCAACGAAAAGAAAGTCAGAGTTGTAATAAATCAGGGTTACTGGAAATTCACGCAGGTAAAACCCGATGAGATTAGGGTTGATTATTACATCTATACCGATCCGGCAGGGAGTCTTCCGCTCTGGATAAAAAACCTTGCAAATAAAAAAGCTGTTCCCGATGCAATTTTCACCGTTGAAAGAGAGATACTAAAACGGCGCGATTCAAAAGCCAGGCCTTGAAATAATCTAATAAAATGAACAATTTAACAACCAGATCAAAGACACTTGCCATACAAATGTTCCATTCTTCCCTTGAAGGAACAGTCTACGGAATGCTCATAATGGCTGAAGTCATTATGCGAAGAGAACTTAAAGCATCGATCCTTCTTATAACAATGTTTACCATGCTCGGCTCAGTCACCAATCTTCTGAGTATTTATTTTTCGCACATTCTCACAAAATATCCCGGAAAAATAAAGACAATTATCACAGTTGCCGCAATGTTTACCCGTCTTCCGATGGCACTTTTCTTCTTTTTCAATACTGCCGAAGCTCTTTTTGTCCTGTCAGCACTTTACTATCTTGGCGATACTTTCATAAAACCGGTTCAGAACATCTATATGAAAATGAATTATGCCAGAACGGAACTTGGAAAAATATATGCATACTCAATATCCCTCAATAAAGTCTTTTTCATCGCGGCAGTATATTCCTTCGGCTTGTGGATGGACAACAACAGCTCAATTTACATCGCAGTTTTCTCCATTTGCGGATTGGTTTCGTTCCTGAGTTTCTTCATGCTCGGATATGTTCCGGTGTCAGAATGGATGAAAGAAAAAGTGAGTGAAAGAAAGGTTGACCTTCTGATATTCCCCACACTGATCGCTGTTTTCAAGAAAAACCGGAGGTTTCTTGTTTATGAGGCGGCATTTTTCATATACGGCGGCGGGTTTATGGTCGTCCTTGCAGCAGTACCGATTCTGCTTGTTGACCATCTGAACCTTTCATACAGCATAATTTCATTCGGGCGCGGAGTGGTTTCAGCAGTCGTCATAATCCTGACAATACCCGTTTTCGGGAAACTGTTCGACAAAAAAGACCCTGTGCATGTCGGAGTTCTTGCATTTTCAATTCTAATAGCTCACCCCGCACTTATGATAACCGCTTATTTCCTGCCGGTCGAGTTTGCAAAATGGTCTGTTTATCTTTCATATGTCTCTTTCGGAGCAGGAATGGCGGCAGTCACCCTGTGCTGGAATATAGGACCGATGTTCTTTGCGAAAAACAACATGGAAATACCTGAAATGACATCAACTCATGTCACGCTTACCGGAATAAGAGGCCTGATCTGGCCTGTTCTCGGGTACTTTCTCATGAAACTTCACATAATCCTTCCATTCATTTTCAGCATCGGTTTTTTTGCCGCTGCGGCTTTTATCATGAGAACTATTATCGAAAAATCTGATCAGGAAATTTGAATATTTTCTATCTGTGAGCATAATTACTGCCCGTGAGGAATTTTTATCCGGGGAAGGAAAAATGAAAAAGATATTTTTTACTATCGTTATGTTAACGCTGGCTTCATGCATTAATGAGGAATACGATGATCTGGGTCTTACTGACGACAGCGACATTAATTTACAAAACGATACCGAAGATCTGCCTGACAGCAATGGTGATTCAGGCAACACAGGTAATTCGGGTAACTCAGGGAACACAGGCAACTCAGGAAATACCGGTGATACGGGAAATACCGGAAACACCGGAAACACTGGTGATTCAGGCAACACAGGTAACACCGGCTCAGGACACGAGTGCGGTAACGGAACAGTTGAAACTGGCGAAATATGTGACAAAAACTCTGTTCAGTGCAGTGAGCTGGATTCAAATTTTGAAAGCGGAATGGCTGAGTGCAAAGAGAACTGTACTTCATGGGACACAACGAACTGCATTGAAAAAAAACCCGAGATAACACCCCTTGCTGTGATGCCTGCCGCATCTTTTGAGGTTGAATATCTTTACAATGGCGTTGAGGAATTCAACTACGGCGCTAATCAGGGAAATGAGCTGTGGAACCAGCCGATATTCAAAACAAGCATCGATCTTGGCACTGATACTTACTATATTCCTCATTCTCTGGCAAATGTGCACTGGCTGGCTGGTTTTTACGATTCACAGGCAGTTCAGTTCGTTCAACAGTCTTATTATGTGCCCGATGAATACACTTCGCAGTTTTCTTATCCCTATGTTGTAATGGGATCTTTGAAAACTGCAACTGTTAACGGGGCCGTTCTAAACATCGGGATCAAGGATTCAAACGAAGTAAATCTGATCGTTGTTGAATATATGAATGAAGCAGAGTGCGTAATGCTTGCAGGATACGGAACCCTCACCGTAAAT
The DNA here is from genome assembly GCA_017997475.1 of bacterium. Lineage (GTDB taxonomy): Bacteria > UBP6 > UBA1177 > UBA1177 > UBA1177 > JAGOEX01. The sequence continues at coordinate 759 of JAGOEX010000230.1, read as the reverse complement.
TCAGTTAATCTTGTTCCGGGAGATGCAGGCGACTTCACTTTTACAACAAGCAAGATCGATCTTTATCTACCCAAAGAAACCCCGGAAGGTAATGTCATCGCCGATGTTCAGAATGCAGGATGGCCGGTATGTCAGTAAACATAATCTTTTCTATTTTCTTGTCCTTTTTTATTTTTTTTACCGGATGTAGCAACGAATCTGCACAGGAGAAGGACGATGCTGAAATTCAGGACTTTGATAGTGCTGATGAATTTTACGAAGATGCTGATGCTGCCGAAGAAATGACTGTGAAATCTATAAAATTCACCATCAGCGAAGAATATACCGACATAATAAGTTCACCTTCAAAACATTTTGCTTTCCCTGATGTCATAAAATTAAAGAACGGAAAGTTCATGGTTGTTTACAGGTCCGGGAGCGGACACGCCGAAGTGAGTGGGAAAATATATGCACACTATTCGGATGACGGTGAAACATGGAGTGATATTCCCGAAGTTGTCATGGATGACCCTTCAATTGATGATCGCGATCCTTCAATTGTTGTTCTTGAAAATGGAAAAGTCGCAATGAACTGGTTTAAGTACCGTTATCCTGCTGACTACACAGAGCCGTGGATACACAGAGTGTTCTTCGCGGCATCAGATGATCATGGAAAGAATTTCAGCGATCCTGTCCAGGTCGAACCGGGAATTTTTGATTATTCAGTGGTATCTTCCCTGAATGATGAAGGAATATGGGTGGATAACGATGGTGACGAAA
>JAGOEX010000028.1 GCA_017997475.1 bacterium | reverse complement strand
TCTCAGAAGTCTGTTCTTCATTCTCATAAAGGCCGCGTCCGAGATGTTCCCTCATGCGACACTGCACATCGAATACAGCATCGGAAACGGATACTACTGCTGGTTTGAAGTACTCGAGTGGATAGAGCCGGGAGAGATAGAAAAACTTGAAGCAAGGATGAAAGAGATCGTAAAAGCGGATATCCAGTTCTCAAGAAGAAGGGTTCCGACTTGGAGTGCGATCGAAGAGTTCAGGAAGAATGGTTTGATGGATAAAGTTATGCTTTTTAAAATAAGGGAAGAAAAATGCACAAGTGTATATATGCTTGAATCAACTATTGGATATTTTTCAGGTTATCTTGTTCCTTCAACATCATACTGCGACCGTTTTTCGATAAGTTTCTATAATAAGGGGATCGTTATTGTCGCACCTGATCCTTCAAATCCGTCCGTTCTGCCTGCGTTCAAGGACAGTCCTAAATATTTCAACATCATCAAAGAACATGCGGAATGGCTGGACATCCTTGAAATGGACAACTGTGCTAAGCTCAACGACCTGATAAGGGAAGGAAAAAGCCGTGAGCTGATACTTCTTAGCGAGGCCCTTCACGAAAAAAAACTTGCAAAGATAGCTGATGAAGTCTACCGCAGGAACAAAGTTATAAAGATCGTTTCGATCGCAGGACCAAGCTCCAGCGGAAAAACGACAACTGCAAACCGGCTTGCGGTTCAGCTCAGGGTCAACGGGATCAAACCGTTCCTCATTTCACTTGACGACTACTTCATTGACAGGGACAGAACTCCTGTTGACAAGAACGGAATGCATGATTTCGAGTCGATATCGGCAATAAATGTAAAGCTCTTTAATGAAAATCTTGATGACCTTTTAAAAGGACATGAAGTTGAACTTCCGACATACGATTTCAAGACGGGCAGAAGCATGAAGAGCGGAAGAAAACTGACACTTCCTGAAAACGGTGTAGTTGTTGTCGAAGGGATACACGGGCTTAACCCTGACCTCTATTTCAATGTTCCCGACCAGAAAATATACAGGATCTATGTAAGTGCCCTGACGGCCTTAAATATTGACAATCACAATAGAATTTCGACAACGGATGAACGGCTTTTAAGAAGAATGGTTCGCGACAACAAATACCGCGGACACACACCGGTTGAAACCATAAGAAGGTGGCCGGCAGTGAGAAAAGGTGAAGAAAAGAACATCTTCCCGTATCAGGAAAATGCCGACATAATGTTCAATTCAAGCTTAGTTTATGAATTCAGTGTCTTAAAAAAATATGCACAGCCGCTCCTTGAGAATATCGAAAAAAGCACACCGGAATACAGAGAGGTCAAACGGCTTTTGAAATTTCTCTCATTCTTTGAGGAAATGGATGATTCGATTATCCCCCCCAATTCAATATTACGGGAATTTGTCGGCGGAAGCGTGTTCATTTAAATTTAGTTGTGGACAAAAATCGCGTATCTGATATATTTCACTGTTTTTGTTTTCCGGGGTTTAAAAGGGAGCCGGCATGACATTTTTAAGGACAATAATATTCTCAGCACTTTTTTCTGCACCGTTATTGATGTTTCCTGCAGATGAACCGGCAGATAAACCGGTAAAGGAGGAAACACCGGTTGAAACTGTTCAGAAAGCAGAAAAGATCGAAGTAAAAGGAACTCTCCTTGAGCGGGGAACACGCGCACCTGTTTCCAGAAAAGTATTTTATATCATTGAAAAGGACAACAAGAAAATAAGAACGGATAAAGAAGGCGGCTTCAGTTTTTCACTTGCCGAAGGAACATACACTCTCTCTTTTCCGATAGTCGGCTATGAAAAGTTTGAAACGAAAATAGAAGTTAAAAAAGGGGAGAAACTTGAACTGACTATACGGCTCGAACCGCTTGTGATAAATCCTTACAAGATCGTTGTCACCGGTGAAAAGAACAAAGGGGAGGTCTCGGTTCAAAGGATCACGATCGAAGAGGCATCAAAAATTCCCGGCACGAACCGGGATGTTCTCAAAGCTGTCACAAGTCTGCCGGGAGTCACAAATATTTCAGTTTTCAACGGGATCGGAAGCGGTCTTGTCGTCAGAGGCAGCTCGGCAGGTGATTCGAGCACGGTGGTGAACGAGCACGGCATTCCGCTGATGTACCATTTCGGAGGTCTTGACCCTGTCATTGAGCCGGAACTTGTCGAATCTCTTGACTTTTTTGCCGGCGGTTTTTCAAGCGAGTATTTCAACACTATGGGCGGGGTGGTCCAGATAAATCTCCGCGATCCGAGGAAGGACAGGTGGGGTGGATATGTCAACCTGAGTCTTCTCAATGTTTCTTTCATGGTGGAAGGACCGATTTCCAAAAAGGATTATCTTGCCGTCGCCTTTAAAAGAGGGATGCTCGATGCATATGTAAAGATCGTGGAAGAGCTTGGATTCTTTAATAATTCAGTCTCTTTTTCGACTTACCCCTTCTATTATGACGCAATGATTCTTTATGTTCATGAATTCAATAAAAGGAACCGGCTTAAAATGTATACTGTCGGCTCATGGGATGAGGTCCGGCTCGGATTTGACAATCAGACATCTATCCAGAAGATGAGCAACACTGCAAAAACCAAGACTCAGTTCGTTCAGCATACGACGGAATGGCATTTCCGCGAAAATGATTTCAAAAGTCTTTTTTCACCAATGGCCGAGGTTGTCTGGGTCGATATAAATGCAGGGGATGCGGCATATTTCAAGAACTTTTTCTTTCAGCTAGAACTGAGCGAAAAAATGGAAGTGAAACTTAATGATATCCACAAGTTGAGATTTGGAGCCAAATTCTATTACGGTTTCTACACGATGGATGTCAACCTTTTTGCGATGCCCAAGGAAGGTGAAGTCGCATACAATCCTCTGAGCAACGAGATCGAGGATCACTCTGAAGGCCACTACTGGTTTCCGGGGTTTTATTTCATGGATGAGATAACCTATAACGGGCTGACTGTTGTTCCGGGGATAAATTTCATCTATGACGAGCACAACACACAGATGATGTTCGACCCCCGGCTGACAATTAAATACAAAATTAACGATCAATGGCTTCTCAAAACTTCCGGCGGACTTTATTCACAACTCCCTTCGAATGACGAGTCTTATGAACCGTGGGGAACACCTGGACTGAGACCCGAAAAAGCACTCCATGCGATAGTCGGTGTTGAGTATAACCCTCTGGATTTCCTTGAGTTTGATCTTCAGGGATACTATAAGCACTTCTTTGATCTTGTGAGAAGGGATGACTCTTTTGACCTTTCATCTTTTTCAAACGGCGGCATAGGTTATGCCTACGGTGTCGAATTTCTGATCAGGCACAAAATGACCGAAAAGTTCTTCGGATGGATATCATACAGCTTCTGCATGTCTGAAAGAAAGGATTCTCCTGACAGCGACTGGAGACCGTTCGATGTTGATGTAAACCACAACCTGATCGCAGTTGCGAGTTATAAACTCAATAAATACTGGCAGTTCGGTGCAAGATTCAAGCTTGCAAGCGGAGCACCTTATTCCAATCTGATGTTCACTGACTACTCATTTGATGCCGATAACAATTTCAATATTCCGCAATACAGAGGTGATGTGAATGATTCAAGACTGCCAATAACTCATCAACTTGATTTAAGAATTGATAAATACTGGCTTTTTGATAACTGGATATTCTCAACATACCTTGACATTCAGAATGTCTACATGGCAAAGAATGTCCTGGGTGTAAGTTACCGGAACGACTACACTGAAAAAGTTTACACATACGGATTCCCGATAATGGTCTTTCTCGGGTTCAAGGGGGATTTCTGATGAGGAAGTATTTAATATTACTGGTTTTTATTACTGCCGTTTCGTGTGAGCCGAATCCGGAAGTTAAGCCGGGCTACATTGTCGGAGACATCCGTCCTCTAGGGATGAAAGCCGAGCCGGTAGAAGCTGTTCCCGGTGACATGATAACTCTTTCCATGCTGATCGGAGGCAGAACATTTTCCCAGGGAAGCGACCTGAAAATTTCGTGGCTCGGGCTTGAAGAGCTGACGATACCCTATACAAAACCGTTAATATTTCCTGTTCCCGAAAATCTTGAAGAGCTCATGCCTGCCGATTCTGACAACCCGCAAGCATCTTTATTTATTGACAATTTTAACAAGAACGGTTTTGCAGACCTTCCCGTTACGGCATCTTTTGAAATTCCTGTTCAGGGGGGACCCGAAACAAGGACGCTCACCGTAACAAAAACAGTAAGAATATACAAGGAGCCGCCTGAAGACGGTATAAGGAAAAATCCGGTTATCAACCATGTTCTTGCCTCTTATGAAATTTATGGGTCCGTAAAAAGCTTTGAGATTGAAGACGGTGGATTTATTTCCTTTTCGATATCTCAGGTTCCTGAAACAATTATTTTCAGATCTATCCCTCTTTCACAGGAGGAAACCGGCTGGGACCGGCTGAATTTTGCATGGTTCTTTACAAGTGATACCGGAGAGTTACTTGAAAACGACATGGAAGTAGAGCTTGATAGAAAAAAATATGGTGATGCGGTTCCTGAAGATCAGAAAGCTACTCAGAACAGGGAATATTTCGCACTGAGTTTCAAACCTGTTCTCGAAGAAATTGAGGAAAGCAAGATAAAGCTGCCGGTAAAATTCAATTTTTATCACATTATCAGGGACAAGGCGATCGATGCACAAAGCAGTGCCGATTACAGGTGGGGACAGGATTTTATGTGGTTTGAAATTGAGATCACGGAGGATGAATGAGCAGTCACGATTTCAATGAACAGGAAGACAACAGGATCGTTTCAGAAATAAATGTAACCCCTCTTGTCGATATAATGCTAACTATTCTGATAATTTTCATGCTTGTCAGCTCTTTTGTCGCCAAAGAGGCGATCGAGGTTGACCTTCCTCATGCCGCGACAGGAAAGGAAACTGAAAGAAAAACACTTTCGATACTTGTCTCAAAGGAAGGTGAGTATTATTTGTCAGGGAAAAAATATGAAACTGCTTCAGAAATAGGCAGTGAACTCAAAAGAGAAAAAAATGATAATCCGCAGATACAGGTCGTAATAAGCGCAGACCGACTTGTTTATCATGGGAAAGTGGTTGATATTATTGATCTTATACGCCAACTTGAAATATACGATTTTGCCATCAATGTTGAGTACGACGAGGAGGCGCTTAAGAATTCTCAATGAAAAGTACCGGATTTCTCCGTATCGGGATAATTGTCTCTGCATTTATCCATATTTTTCTTGCCGCTTCTATTTTTGAAGTGTCGAAAATTGATATAACAGACGACGATTATCAGAAAAGCAGATTTGTCATCGTGAAGATCGAAAAGCATGAGCCGCCGCCACCTCCTCCACCTCCTCTCCCCAAAAAGGTTGAAATAAAGAAAAAGCCGCCTGTAAGTCATATTAAAAAGGAAGTTGAGGAAACTGAGGAAGTTAAGCCGGTTTTTGGAGTGACAAAAAAGACCGTTGATGAGAAACCTACAGAAGGTATCGGTGTGAGAGTAGGAAACACTCTGATGAAGGAAATGGAAGAGGAGTACACGCCGCCTGAAAATGTAAAAGATTATGCCGCAGGAAAAAATCTCGAGGAAAGAGAAAAAAAACCTTTATTTGTCCCTGTTCCTGCTACAGAACTTGCGATCATGCCCAGAGCTATAAATCCTGCAAAACCCAAGTATCCGGAAAAACTTGAAGAAGAAGAGATAGAAGGAGAAGTTATCCTTGAACTTTCAATTTCAAAGGAAGGAAAAGTTATCAGCATAAAAGTAATAGACTCAGATCACAAACTTTTTACCGAAGCGGCACTTGCCGCTGCAAGAAACTACCGGTTTACCCCCGGAAAAACAAAAGACGGAACACCTGTGGATGCAGTGATCGAATTCACGATAACATTTGAAATGCCTCTTTAACTTTGTTTTGACATACATTTTTCTTTGAATATGATAAATCTCCGATGTTGCTGTTACTTAAATATTGATGTTTTTTGATACCATAAATTTTTGGAGAGTCATCATGATGAAAAGATCTTTAATTTTCGTATTTTTCATTTTTATGTGTTCGGCACTTTCCGCTCAGTACACTGGGCAGACAATGGGTCCTAATGTTTCGGAACTGAACGGGAAGAAGCTTCAATGGGATGCAGGAAGCTATGATTACTTCATCATGTTCAAATCGCTTATGACAAACAATATCAGGGTTCAATGTGACACAAATCCTAATCCTAGTGTCGGTTGCGACCTTCCGAGCAACCCTGAATCAGACACCTGTCTTACGGAAAGCACTTTTACGCTTACCAGCAAACATGTTCCTGACGATTCATACATCGAAGCGGCATATCTTGTGTGGACAACAAGTATCGATCCGAGCTTTCCTACAGCTCCGACAGACAATACTGCACAGATTGAATTTGCATCTTCCGATGGGAAGATCTTTGATTCAGCAACAGTAACAGCTCCAAGACAGGGCGTTGCCGGAACTGTTGCAAACAATGGGAATCCAGACTTTTCTTTTGAAGGAATTACTATTGAAGATGCCGGAACAGTTTACGGCGGATATTATACATACAGAGTTGATGTCACCGATTTCTTCGCAGGAATTCACGAAAAAGGGCGTGTAGAAGGATACGGTTCAGACGGTATGGCTCTTTATGGTGATTATACTGTCAGCGATGTCGCATGCACCAACAACTCCGCATACATTTCGCAAATAAACGGCGGAAGCATCTACAGTTCGACCGTTGCATGCGGATGGTCGCTTATACTTGTTTACAGATCTTATCGTGTCAGTCCCAAAATGGTCTATATCTACAACGGTTTCAGTCAGTATGTGGGACAGAACATAGATCTGACAGTTTCCGGGTTTGAATTTCCTGACAAACCTCTTGTCAAGATGTCTTTTGCTGTTAATGAAGGCGACCCGGGATTTGCCTATGCATCAGGATGCGGCGGCGGATTTTCACCATGTCCTCCGGAAGGTCTTCAGGTAACAGGAGTCACAACCCCGCCTGAAAGCACTGTTATACTTCAGAACGAATGTAATCCGGCAAAATTTACAGATTCTAACGGAACGGCTTTCAATTATTCCGAAACATACAACTCCATATCAAGCATTTACGGATGGGAGGATGTTTCTCCGACCTGTGCAGGCGGAGATCCTAACAATCCTGATCCGGATAAACTTGAATACACAATGGATGTAGACACTTTCCTCATGGATTCCGAGACCAATAATCTTTTCAATGACCAGTTCAAGAAAGGCGACACGATGATGTTCTTCAAGATAGGAGCCAACAGAGATGTCGTTTATACGAACTACATGGTTTTAAGTGTTGATACAAAAGCTCCAAGATATGACATTCCTCCTAATGCTGACACACCGAGCGGCAGAGAGAAACATTACTGTTCCTGCTCGGAAAAAGCTGATTCAGTTTGTTTCACTGCTCCTTTCTATTTTGCTGTCAAAGTTCAGAACTGGGGTGATGATATTTCAACTGATGTAACAATTCAGGACAAGCTTTCCTCCAAAGTGACCTATGTTCCGGGAACTACCGAAATATGCAAAGAATGGAAAGAACCCAATGTCTGTTCAAAATGGATAAAGATCGAAGACAAGGACGGAAATTTTCCCCTTTCTGAGCCGTATACTCTGACAGATGTACTCATGTATTGCGATCCTGTCACAATGGAATGTCCGGAAACAATAATGGTAAGATTTAAAGTTCTTCCCAAAGACAATCTCCAGAAACATGATGTCATCGAAAACACTGCTTTGATAAACGATTCAACAGGTAAGGTTTACAAAACCAATACTTCTATCCCGCTCCGTCTTGTATCGGGAACATGTCCTAATGTTGCTGAGTGTGAAAACCCTGATCTTACAGAATGCGGAGGAGTTCCGGGGGAAGGATGCGAGAAGGACGAAGAGTGTCCCGACGGTCAGGTATGTGATGACAACGGCAAATGTGTGGTAGATACATCAAAATTTACAAAGGATGCGAAGATCACAGTTGCAATTGGCAAAAATTCTCCTGTAAACAGTTCTCCTGTAATAATTCCGGCTGATTCTAAAGGACTTGTAATGGGACAGATCTCTATGATCGCTGAATCCGACAGCACCGACAAATTCTTTAATTTCAATTCGATGACAGTAAAGGTTAACAAGGATGCGTCAACAATGATGAAGAACATTAAGCTTATATATGACGCAAACGGCAATGGAAAAGCAGACAAGGATGAAATAACAATAGCCGAGCCGTCAGGGGTTGATGACATAACGGTATCTTTTGCAAATAAGAGCGGAAACACTGTGTATAGCGCTAATGTACTTCATCACTTCATTATGGTAATTGATGCATCGTATCAGACTCCGGACGACATTCCGATGAACACAGTGTTCAATTTTGAAATTGACGCTGTTGAAGCATTTGATATTTCAGACCTGGGCACTCCTGTTGTTGAAGTTCAAATCCCGATGGAATTCATTGAATACTCTTTTGAGCCCACCGAAGAAGTTTTCGTATTTACAAAAGGTGATATAGATCCCCCTGTGCCGTCAATTGCTGACATGAACAAGACGGTCGAGATCATGCAGATAAGGACAAAAGCACTCAAGCACAGCAACACTCTTGAAAAAATAAAACTTAAGACTGCTGCTAAATCGGTCCTTTTCGGTGAAGGGATAGAAAGCATCAAAATATTCAACGATGCGGACAAAGACGGATCATTCGCGGCTGAAGAATTGCTTGCAACAGCTTCGATATCCTCTCCTGTGAGTCTTGTCGATGTTAACTTTCTGCCTCCTTTAAACTACAGCGAGAATGAAGAAAAGACCCTTCTTGTTGTTGCAACTTTCAACATTCCCAAAGACAAAATGGCACAGGTTGAGATTCTTGACAAGACCTCTCTTGCTGAAAGTGTTGACATCATAGGGCTTCCTCTTAAATCAAAAGAGTTCTGGTACAAATGCGAGGAAGGTGATGCAAGTTGTCAAGGTGAAGTCGATGAGAAGGATGGCGGCTGTTCAGTTTCGGTAATTGATGAATCATCAGTAAATTCAATACTCATGGCAGTTCTTGCTGTTTTCGGACTTCTCCTTTTTGGAAGGAAATACGGATTAAAATCAAAATAAAGGTTGACAACTGAATCTTAGTAACTACTATATCACCTGATCTAAGGTTGCGGGGTAGAGCAGCTGGTAGCTCGTCGGGCTCATAACCCGAAGGTCATTGGTTCAAATCCAATCCCCGCGACCATTTTTCTTTTTATCTCCCTCACAGATCAAGCTAAACGGATAACACATTGTGGTTATTAGTCTTTTGCCATCAAGCACTATCTTGTGAAACATCAGTTCCAGCAGTTTACGCCTGAGATTTCATTATTTTCTGGAATCCGGGGAGCTGTTTTGTCTGGGCTGAAGACCCCATTACCGGCTCAGAATATTTTTCAAGAGCTGATCTTATGATGTCAACCATCTCTCTTTTCTTAAGTTCATCCATCAGAACAGAGAACATCATTTCAGAAGCTATCCCGCTGTAGAGAACATAGCTTAAAAACGGGCTGTTAGTCCACACTGCATGTCTAAGTGTCTTTCCGTCAGGTGCAATGACCGCCAGAAGATATTTTTCTCCGTCAACCACCATGTTAAGCCAGCTGTCTTTCCACACTTTTACAGCATCAGCTCCCGCGCTCTTCTTAACCATTACACAATCTTTAAGTTCTGTACCGTCATAGCTGTTGACCACGACATAAACCTTTTTTTCATTTTTCTTTCTAGCCGTTTTCAGTAAATGGGGTTTTATCAGTTCAAGCATCTTCGGGAAAGCATCAACAACGATCTGCTTCTGAGCGTTCTCTATCATTTCAACAGCCCTTTCAAGCACCTGCTCGACATTTCCCAGTTTAAAAACTTTTGTTTCATTGACCGCATCACCGTTTAACGGCAGATTTTCTTCAAGGAATTTCAGACTGCCTGCTATCTGCTTTTCGACCCTTTCAAGATATTCTTTCGCTGACACAGCTGTGAACTGCCTCGTTGAAGGAAGCTCCTCAACCATTACAGCTCCCTTCTTTATCAGAATATCCAATGCCTTATAGATATTTGAAGACCCTTCTCCAAGTATCTGGGCAATCTTATATCCCGAAAGAGGTGACTGCTTTAAAAGTGTAAGATAGACCTCTGATTCCAGACGGTTGAACCCTATCTCCTGCAGCTTTAAAACAAGTTCATCATTTTTTGACATTTCCCCCTCCCCTCTCTAACACACACAACTTATTTCTTTCTATAATTTTCGATCAACTTTCTTGTAATGAAATATGTCGGGAACATTGCGATGAATCCGACTATCGCCCCGCCGATGCACATCGGCAGAAATATATCAGCGCCCAAGCTGAGGAACGCCTGCGTCTGATCAATGAATCCGTCAAGCTGGATTATATCTCTCATTTTGCACTTCAGAATTTCAGATGTCAGGACATATTCCGCGGGATAAAAAGCAGTTCCCACCCAGTAAATGAATGCATATATCGGAATGACTGTCAAAGGATTTGTAATCCACACGCCTGCTACTGCCGCGACTTTGTTGGCATTTCTGAAAGGAAGTGCAAAAACAAGAACAACCGCCATCTGAATGCCCATTATCGGAAGAAAACCAATGAAAATTCCAAGGGCAAGACCCAGTGCAATGTCATGAGGAGAGTCGTTAAGAGAAAGTAGTTTTTTCCATATCTGGACAAACTGACCTTTCAGATCATACCACGGAACTTTTCTGGGCGGTTCCATATTGATCATGTTACTCGTCATTTTCTAAATTCTTCTCAGCTTCGTTAAAATTCTTTACAGCACAGAGATCTCCGCACATCGAGCAGGTTTCCTTATCCGCTTCAGCAGGTCTGTCACCGCGGTATTTGATACATTTTTCAGGATCCATTGAAAGTTCAAGCTGTTTTTCCCAGTCAAGAGCACGCCTTGCTTTTGCCATTGCGTGATCCCATTCGATAGCTCCGGGATGACCGTTTGCAATATCTGCCGCGTGAGCCGCAATTCTTGAAGCGATGACTCCTTCCTTCACATCATCAATTGTCGGCAGAGACAGATGCTCGGCAGGTGTGACATAACAGAGAAAGTTAGCTCCGCTCATTGCCGCTATAGCTCCGCCGATAGCTGAAGTAATGTGATCATAACCCGGAGCAACATCAGTCACAATAGGACCGAGAACATAGAACGGCGCACCTTTACACAGTGTTTTTTCTATCTGCATATTTGTTTTTATCTGATGCAGCGGAACATGCCCTGGACCTTCGATCATGACTTGCACTCCTCTGTCCTTTGCCCTTTCTGTAAGTTCTCCAAGAGTTATAAGTTCCTGAATCTGAGGACGGTCTGTAGCGTCGGCAAGAGCACCGGGACGGAGTCCGTCGCCAAGAGAGAACACACAGTCATACTTGTGACATATATCAATAAGCCGGTCAAAATATTCAAAAAGGGGATTTTCCTGTTTGTTGTGGGCCATCCACCTTGCAGTAATACTTCCGCCTCTTGAGACTATTCCCATGACCCTTTTTGATTTTCCTATTGTTTTCAACAACTTCCAGTTGACACCACAGTGAACCGTTATAAAATCTACTCCGCTTGCGACCTGTTTTTCTATCGCTTCGAATATTTCATCGACAGTCATATCGGAAAATGGCTTTTTCTTTTCCCTGACGCATTCAACAATCGCCTGATATATCGGAACAGTTCCGATAATTACAGGAGCCGCTTCCATTATTTTATGTCGTGTCAACTCAAGGTCCTTGCCTGTTGAAAGGTCCATCACCGCATCGGCACCGAACTTAACCGCTATCTTTGCCTTTTCAATCTCTTCTTCAAGTGAATTAACATCTTCGGAAGTGCCTATGTTTGCGTTTACTTTTATTCTGCACCCCTCACCTATTGCAAGCGGCTTGACATTGTGAACCCTGTTCTTGCATATTACAATTGTTCCTTCAGCGATCCTTCTGCTCATAATCTCCGGCGTCATTTTCTCTTCGGCGGCGGCGATCTTAACCTCTTCCGTTATTATTCCCTTTCTTGCTGATTCGATCTGAGTAAGTTGAGTCATAATTCCATCTCCGTTGTTTTTTTTATCAGCTCCTTAATATCATCTTCTGCATTCTCTCCATTAAAAAGCGAGATGCCCGCAAGATTGAAAAATCCCTTTTCAATAAGCAAAAGGGCTTTCATTTTATCTATTCCGCCAAGAAGATAAAGGTTTTTCACATTTATCGGCAAAACAGTATCCCTTATATCATCAGGTTTGGATAAGGGTTTGAAAACAGGCGAAAAAAATGCAAAATCTATTCCGTTATCAAATGCTTTTTCATATTCAGTTCCATGATGAGTTGAAAGAGCGATGGTCTTTTCAGGATGATCTTTTTTGACATTTATTGCCTCATCTATCCTTTTTGAAGGGAAGTGGAGATGCCTGAATCTTTTTATCTCTTCAACTGACGGATCGTGAATGAATATCTCTTTATCAGGGAACCTTGCGTCAAGAACATCCTTTATCTCACAAATTAAATTTCCTGAATAAATTTGAGTATTTCTAAGAGTTACTTTCGCCACACCAGATTTTAGACACATCGAAATATGATCGATCGCCTCACTTACCGTTCTATACTTTGAAAAATCTGTTATCATCCAGAGCATTGTTCACCTCCGGATGTAAATTAACCCCTAAAAACAAGTTTGTCAAACAGGGATGGAGATCTATTTTGTTTTTGAACTTTCTGAGAATTTCCAACTTGAGATCAGTTCAGGAGATTCTGAGGATATTTCGAGAATTACTTCTGAAAATCCGTTGAATTTTGCATTCATCTCAAGATCTCCTGACATCGCAATTTCCGCGTCGCCGATATTGCCGGAACACAGCATTTCCACTTTTCCTGCTTTTTCATGAAATATTATTGTATAATTACATATCAGATCTCCGCCACAAGCATCGATCTCCCATTTCTGTCCGTCAAAAATTGGAGCTTGAGGCATATAGTATATGAATCTCCTTAAAAACGAAGGATACTGCATCACAAATTTTTCCTTACACGCTTTCGGCACTTCCGATGTATTTATCTCCACAATATAATCATTCGATCTTATTAACGGTTTCAGCGTCGGATCAAATTCTCCGGCAGTGGTGCCTTCTATGATCACGACTGAACCGGTTCTTTTTATAAGTTCTTTTGAAAGATATTCGTTCTTCAGCTCGACTTTATTTCCGGATGAAAACAAAAGAACTCCCTTTTCGCTAACATTCTTTACCACATGTCCTTTTGTCGGAAAATGAAAAAACTTTTTTGAATAATAGTGATCATGATAAAGTGCCACGATAAGCATTATTCCGCCGAGAATGAATATCCTTGAGCTCGATCTCTTTAAGAAAAGAAGGGTTCTGCTCTCTTTTAACCCCATGTGAACTACTTACTGAATTCTGACGGGTCCATTGTTGCAAATTTTGTGTATTGAGGTACAAAACGCAAATGGACCGAACCCTGCTGTCCATGACGGTTTTTCTGTATGAATATATCTGCAATATTTTTCTTTTCGGTATCTTTCTTATAAACTTCCTCTCTGTGAATGAACATTACAAGGTCGGCATCCTGTTCAATGGCTCCCGAATCCTTAAGATCACTCAGCATAGGTATTTTACTTTCCTTCCTCTCTTCAACCTTTCTGTTGAGCTGTGCAAGGGCGACTATCGGAATACCGAGTTCCTTTGCAAAAAGCTTGATGTTCCTTGAAATATCCTCCACCTGTCTCACCTTGTCCTCTCTGTAGACATTTGAGGCCATTAGCTGAAGATAGTCAACAAATATACAGTCAAGACGGTTGGACCTTACAGTGGAAGGCGGAGACTTTCTAAGCTCCGCGTCAAGTTTCTTTGCTTTAGATCTAAGGTCTGAAACAGTGAGCTTGGATGTTTCATCAATAAATATCGGCAGTTTACTAACTTTATCGACACCTGCCCAAAGACGGGTGATCTCATCTTTTTCAAATTTTCCGATTGCAAGGTTTTTTGCATTTACACTGCATTCAATTGAAATTATCCTCTGCACAAGCTGACTTGACGGCATTTCAAGTGAAAAGAAAAGGACATTGTGACCAAGTCTCGCTATCTCGATGGTCATGTTCAGAGCAAAACTTGTCTTACCCATGCCGGGTCTTCCCGCAAGAACTATCATATCACCGGGTTTAAAACCGCTGCCAAAATTATCGAGAACAGGATAACCAGATGAAATACCTGATATTTTCCTGCCGCTGTCAATTCTCTCCTTAAGTTTCTGCATCTCTGCATCAACAATGGTTTTTATTTCAATGACACTTCCCGCCTGCTGTCTGTTGCTCAAAGCTATCAGATCAGTGGTGGATTTATCGACAACCTCAACAAAAGGTGCAGACTGTCTGTATGCACTGTCAACGCTTTCAGAACAAATACGGATGAGCTCTCTGTAGAGTGATTTATCAATGATTATTCTGCAGTAATCTTCAAGTATCGATTCAGAAACGACCGGAGCAGTATTTGCCAGTTCATAGAGATATTTCATCTCGACCCCGGCACCTCCGCCTTTGACAGTACTTATTCTGTCACCGACAGTTACCGCATCCGCAATTTTACCTTCATTATGTATTGACTGGATGATCTTGAATATCACAGAATGTCTCTCTTCATAAAAATCCTGTGAAGAAAGTCCTGTTCCTTCAACTGTTCCGAAAAGTTTTCCATTAATGAGGAGACATCCCAGAAGAGATGCCTCCGCCTCAATGTTTCCGGGCAGCAGTTTTGGATTATAATCCATTAACTACTCCTGTTCTGATTTTTCCGCTGTATCTGCTTCTACCGGTGTCTGTTCTGAAACGACTGATTCACTATCTTCTGATATTACCCAGAGTTTGAAAACACCTTTTACTTCTCTGAAAAGTTTTACTTCAACTTCATAAACACCGCTTTTCTTGATATTGCTGTCAAGAACGATGTCCTTGTGATTGATCTCAAAACCGCTCTCTTTGAGTGCCGCTTCGATCTCTCTGTTGGTGACACTGCCGAAAAGCTTCCCTTCCTCACCCACTTTTTTCTTTATCTTTATTTCGCATGTGGCAAGTTTTGATGCAAGAAGTTTTGCTTCGATAGTTTCGGTGTTTATCTTCTTTTCGATAACTCTCTTGTTGAATTCAAGCTGTTTTTCGTTCTTTTCATTGGCAATAAGTCCGAGTCCTTTCGGGATAAGATAGTTGCGGGCATAACCGTCCTTAACTTTTACTATATCCCCTGCACTTCCGAGTTTTGCCACATCTTTTGCAAGTATTATTTTCATTTACGCCCCCTTATTTGCCGGTTACTGTGTATGGAAGAAGAGCGATCGTTCTTGCTCTTTTTATCTCCCTTGAAAGCTCTCTCTGATGTTTTGCACAGACACCGCTGATCCTTCTGGGTATTATTTTTCCTCTTTCAGTTATGTAATTAAGAAGAAGGTCATTATTTTTATAATCGATCTCCATATCAGTGTGAATGCAGAAACGGCATACTTTTCTCTTTTTATATGCTACCATTGTTTTCTCCTCTCATTTAAAGTTCAACATCTTCTTCTTCTTCACCTGAAACATTCAGGGATTTCTGAAGCTCTTCGTTATACTTCCTTGAATCGTCAAGCACTTTCTTTTCCTTTTCCTTGACCTCTTCAACAGGTTCAACATTTTTCACTTCCGTATAAACCTGTTTCCGTTCAGCTTTTTCAAAAAGTGTTGTGATCCCTTTTGCGTTTGCGATAAGTTCATCAAGGTTTTCTTTCTTCTCTACCTTAATGGACATGAATTTAAGTACATGTTCCCAGATGTTGAAGTTTCTTTCCACTTCTTCGATCATTTTTCCGTCACCCACCAGATCAAAGAAAAGGTAATGACCTTTCATGTTCTTTTTGATCTCATAAGCAAGCTTCTTTTCTCCCCATGAACGGAGAGTGATGGTTTTTCCACCGAAATCATTGATGATTCCGTCAACGCGCTCTGCAAACTGCCTGATCACATCAGGGCTGCCTTCCGGCTTTAAGATGGCAGTAAGCTCATAATGTCTTCTTTCCATAATTCCTCCTTACGGCTGTGAAGTCCAAACATAAAATTGTTGAACAAGGAGATGTTCCCAGTGTTCAAAAAACAAAAAGCTTATGGATTTTAGTTATAAAAGCCGGACTTGCAACTTTTTTCTTTATTTAAAAAATGTATTTCAGTCCGTCTTTCTAATTCCAGACTGCAATTAACAGAAAAAAAGTCCTGACTTCACATCCGGACGAATATTATTTTAAAAATTCATATTTTTCAGAGTTGTTTTTATTGAAAAAGCAGGAGGAATTCATGAATTTTTTCAAACTGTCAATGTTTTCAGTTGTTTTTTTAAGTGTTTTTTTTATTTCCGCTGTCACAACCATGGATGGAGATGATATCGGACCTGAAATTTCGGTCTACAGCGGTTCTGAGTTGAAATGGGAGGAAGGCAACAGGGATTTTTTTGTGATGTTCAAGTCACTTCTTGACCGTAAGAATGATACTTACAACATCGGAAGCGACGGAAAGCTCAATAAATTAAACCCTCAAGCTGATTCGTGCAAAGAATCTGCAACTTTTGAACTTTCAGATTTCCATTTACCGCCTGATGCTTATGTAACTGACGCTTTTCTGATCTGGAATGCCGCACAGCCTGCTGCAAAACTTGCTGAACTGACTGATAATTCCGTCCATCTTAAATTCACCGACAGTTCAGGGAATGTAATAATTGATAAAGAGATAACAGCACCTGTTCACAACAAGCTCGACGGTGAAAAGAGCTTCGATTTTGAAAGCTTTGCAGGAATAAGACAGTATCCAAATATTGATTATACCGCTCCCGAAGACGGAGAGATGGGATATTACACCTATAGAGTTAATATTACTGATGTTTTTGAAGAAGCTCACGCCGCAGGCAGAGATTCCGGTATTAGTGATTCACGAAACGCCCTACTTGGAAAATGGGAAGTTTCAGGGCTCGATTGTGCAACTGATGATTTTCCTTATCTCCGTGGAACGACTCTGGTAAGCTACTGGTCGATATTTTTTGTCTATACTTCTTCAGCCCCCGGAGTAAAGCCCAAAAAGATCTATGTTTACAACGGGTTCAAAGATTATCAGGATAAATCTCAGGATATACTTGTGAAGGGATTCAAATTTCCAAACGACCCGTCAATAAGGGTGACGATTCTTTCATCAGAGGGAGATTCAGCAAATTATGTAGCAAATTCAACTGATCACAAAATTCCAGAGGGGCTGAAGTTCAGAAGCGATGCATCGCTCAACTGGGCTCCGGTATTCAATATCTGTCATCCGCACAGAGAACCTTACGCATTTGCAGGAAAAGGATATGACGATATTTTCAACTCCATTTCAAGTGTCTTCGGCTGGAATTCCGCCACTCCGTTCTGTGTGGGAGGAAGGATCGACAGCCCCGGTGAAGTTGACATTGCAACTGCGGAATGGGCGATTGATGTTGACACTTTCCTGTTGAATTCATTCGATTTTCCGGGCTATCTCAATGAAGGCGACACAGACATTGAGATCCAGCTTAACATGAATAACGATGTCGTTTATACCAATATGATGATAGTCAGTCTTGACACGGCTCCTGCAAATTTTGACATCCCTGAAGAGTCTGAGAAGAATTTCTGCAGCTGTTCATCAAAGCAGAATTCCATCTGTTCAGACAGTTCGTTCTATTACACAGTAAAAGTGGAGAACTGGAGTGAAAAAAGTGCAGGCGGAGTTGTCGTTACAGACAAACTTCCTCAGGAAATTGAATATGTTGCAGGAACAACAGAAATTGCATCACTTTTTGATGAAACCGGTGCAGGGATAAACTGGAGAGCGATCGCTGACGGACCAGGCGGATCATTTCCCCTTGAATCTGGATATTATGTCGATGATTCACTCGAACCATGCAGTTTTGAAAGTTGTCCTGAAAGCTATTTAATAAGGTTTAAAGTCAAACCGAAAGCAGGGCTGCCAAAAAATGCGGCAATTAAAAACACCGCGATAATATCTGACAGTGCCGGAGTCACATACAGAACGAACTCAGATGTACCTCTTCGACTTGTATTTGATGCGGCATGCCCTGAAACCGCTGAGTGCAGTGCTCCTGACAGATGCAGTCCTTCATGCGGAGGATGCGGAACAGACGGAACAGATGACAACGGCAACGGATCAGATGATGACAAAGGCACTTCAGGAACAGATGACAGTGAAAACGATTCAAAAGAAGAACTTAACGACAGCGGAAACATACCTGAAGATGAAGAAACCGGCTGCGCGATCATTGTGATTTAGAAAGAAATTGTTTCATAAAAGTTTTTTTTACTCTTTCTGCTTAATTAATTATAATCCTTATCGTTGTTCACTTATCTGGAGAATCCGAATGTACAGATTCATAAGTTTCATCGGTATTGCAGTTTTCATTGCCATTGCGTGGTTGCTAAGTGAAAACAGAAAAAAGGTTGATTTTAAGATCGTGATAAACGGTCTTCTCATTCAGTTTGCATTCGCCCTTTTCATTTTGAAAACTCCTCCGGGGAAGATGATATTTAATTTTCTCAACAAGATATTCTCAAAGATGATAGATTTCACAAATGCCGGTTCTGAATTTGTCTTCGGCGGATTACTGAAAGAGTTCTCTTTTGCATTCTCAATTCTGCCGACAATAATCTTTTTCTCTTCATTTTTCGCTGTGTTATATTATTTCGGCATATTACAGTTCTTTGTGAAGATATTCGCATGGATGCTTGCAAAAATACTGAAAACAAGCGGAGCGGAAAGTCTTTCGGCAGCGGCAAATATTTTCATGGGTCAGACGGAAGCACCTTTGATGGTTAAGCCATACATCGAAAAAATGACAAGAAGCGAACTTATGTGCCTGATGACAGGAGGACTTGCAACAGTTGCAGGGGGAGTTCTTGCCGCATATGTCAACATGGGAATTAACGCAGGACACCTCATAGCCGCAAGTGTAATGAGTGCTCCGGCAGCCATAATAATTGCAAAAATAATGGTCCCCGAAACTGAAAAACCTCTTACATCAAGCATAACAGGAATAAAGATCGAAGTGACCGACCGGAATGCTCTTGATGCCGCCGCCCGTGGTGCAGGTGAAGGAGTATATCTTGCCATAAATGTTGCCGCAATGCTTGTCGCCTTCATCGCTTTTGTCGCCCTTTTCAACTATGTATTCAGCATGTTCGGCACATCCCTGGAAGGGATTTTTGGAATGATATTTAAGCCCTTTGCGTTTCTGATGGGCGTTCCGTGGGAGGAAACTTCTCAAGTCGGTTCCCTTCTTGGCGAAAAAACCGTTCTTAACGAATTCATTGCCTACGATTCGCTCGCAAAAATGAATAAGGATGTCGCAACCGCACTTTCAGAAAGAAGCACCGTCATTGCAACTTATGCCCTCTGCGGATTTGCGAATTTTGGATCCATCGCGATACTTCTTGGCGGCATCGGCACAATGGCTCCATCAAGAAGAGGAGACCTTGCATCACTTGGAATAAAAGCACTCATCGGCGGAACCATCGCCTGCTTCATCACTGCAAATATCGCAGGAATACTTATCTAGTTTTTCAACTGACTATCGGCAAGCCATCGCCATGCAGAAATGACAGGAATCTCTTTGTCATCAATTCTGAGGGTTTCATCCTGATGGGCTGTGATTATTATTCCGTTATCAGTCTTTAGCTCTTTCATCGCTTCAAGAAGCCCGCTTATCTCCCTAACCCTATTTGCATCGTTTAGAGAATATGTCACCTGAATAACTTTTGAAACTTTATCTCTATCAACTATAACAAAATCACACTCTTTTTTTGATCGGTAGAAATATATGTCCCCGTCCCTTCTTTTGAGTTCTATAAAAATCATGTTTTCCAGATGATTTCCATATTCTTTTGAAAACTGGAAAGCTATTGAATTTCTAAGTCCGTTATCAATAGCATAAATCTTTTTCTGATTAGACTGCTGTTTTTTTAAGCTGTAATCAAACTGGAAAACTTCAAAAAGAAGATAAGATTCTTCAAGATAGTGAATATAGTTTGAAACAGTTGTGGTGTTTGTAAAATTGAGATTATCTTTCAAAGTACTGTAATT
>JAGOEX010000027.1 GCA_017997475.1 bacterium | reverse complement strand
CAGAACCGGTGAAGCCGGAAACGGTGAAAATCTCACTCAACACTGTCGAAGTTGTACAAGCTCCTGTAATTACTGAAGATGATACGGTGTTTGAATGGAGTCCGGTTCTTGAACTTAATACTGAATACACAGTCAAAGTGCTTGACGGAGTTGAAGACAAGGCTGGAAATGTGATGAAGACCGAAGACGGTCACGAGTGGTTGTTCAAAACTTCGGCATACAATATATATCCGGTTGTGAATTTTTATAAGGTGCTGATACCGTTGACAAAAGAGCCGTTATGCGACAGCGCTGCAAACGCTTTCAATAACAGCTCAAATTTTGAAGTTATTGACAAATTGACAACTCTTGCTGTTGCCGGAACGATAACCTGCGATGCCGGTGCGAAAACGGTTAAGTTCGTTCCCGCGACCCAGTTCGCAAAAGATGGAAATTACACAATAAAAATAAAAAGCAACACTCAGTATTCAGACAGTTCAACAATAGGAGCCGTTGATCTTATTATGGATTTCCATTTTGAGATGATAATTGACGATGATTTTGAAAGCGGATCCGCGGGATGGGAAATGGAGAACAATTGGGAAATCGGAGTGCCGAACTACAACGCATTCGGTTATAAAGTCAATACTGCTCACAGCGGAACAAAGGTCATGGCTACCGGCTTGATGGATGATCATCTTGTTGACACTTCATATTCAACTACCGGAAAGAACACTTTCGAGATAAAGGAATATGACCAGTATTACATCGAATTCAGGGCATATGTCGGACTTGATGATTACGGTAATAAAAACAACGGCATGGATGTTAAAATAATTGAAGACGGTGTTGTCAAAGTTGAATCGGTTCTCCTTAATCTGCCAAATGGAGAGGACCTTTTCGGAGTATATTATCTTGGCACGGTTGCTCAGTCCCATCCCGGCATCAGGGGAAAAAGTGTCGACAACACATACTCACTCTTTGAAGGAGCAGTTCAAGGTGCTGTTTCAACACCCGGGAAAAAATTCTCTCTTTCGTTTGTTCTTAATTCCGATTACGATTATGCAAAAGCCGGAATCTATCTTGATGATGTAAAACTTTATAAGACAGTGTTTTAAATGAAAGCACAGAGGAAAAGAAGACGCGTTTATAAAGTGAAATGATCACAATATTTGACTAAAGAGACATATACTAATATATTAACGGGGTTTTTTTAGGGAGGTGTTTCATGAAGAAGAAAATTATCGTTGCGGTTGCAGTTGTTTTTATTGCGGTATTTGCTGTTCTGGTCTATGTTTCAAATTCAGGATCAGACAGTGAAATCAAAGGGTTGGAAAAGAAGATAGAGTCATCCATGAAGCAGAACAATCGGATAAAGCCGGGCAATCTGAAAATTCAGAAACAGCTTGATAAGGAAAAACTCAGAAAAATGATGAAAAGAAGAAAACTGAAAGAAGAACCGAATACAGAAGAACAGAAAACGGAAAATGAGAAAAAACAGACACCGGAGACAGAAAAATGAACTCAAATCCAGTTGTGGCTCAGATAGACGAAAATGAGATAATTGCAAAGAAAAAGGAAAAAATAAAAGCTTTAAAAAGCGAAGGGATACACCCTTATGCAAACAGTTTTTCACCTGCAAACAATGTTTCACAGGTTAAGGAATTCTGTTCAAAGACCGCAAAAGAAGAGCTTGAAAAAACCGGAAAAGATCAGAAATTTTCAATTGCCGGGAGAGTTATGCTCCTTCGGGTGATGGGCAAACTCGCTTTCGCCAATATAAAGGACGAAACGGGGACTCTTCAGGTGGTTTTCGCAAAAGATTTTCTTAAAGATGACTTTGACAGATTCAAAAGATCGTATGATGTGGGGGACATTGTCTGGGTAGAAGGCGAGCCCTATGTCACCCGTACCGGTGAATTTTCTATCCTTGCACACAAAACAGAACTGCTCACAAAAAACATCCGCCCGCTTCCTGAAAAATTCCACGGACTTACAGACAAGGAGATGCGTTACCGCCAAAGATATCTCGATCTGATAATGAACGATGAAGTGAGAGAGACTTTCAAAAAAAGGGTAAAAATAATCTCTTTCATAAGGAATTATATGGATTCAGAAGGTTTTCTTGAAGTGGAGACACCTATGATGCATCCACTTGTAAGCGGAGCTGCGGCAAGACCTTTCATCACGCACCACAACGCTCTTGACATGGCTCTTTATATGAGGATCGCCCCCGAATGTTATCTTAAACGACTGCTTGTAGGCGGAATGGGGAAGGTTTATGAGATAAACAGGAATTTCAGAAATGAAGGGATGGATGTAAAACATAACCCCGAATTCACAATGATGGAGTTCTATTGGCCTTATGCAACTTATGAAGATCAGATGAATTTCACTGAAAAAATGGTGACCGCTCTTGTAAATGAAGTGTGCGGTTCTCAACAGGTTGAATATCAGGGCAAAATGATTGATTTCTCTGCCCCGTGGAAAAGGATGACGATTGAAGAAAGCATAGTAAATACAGGAATATGCACTATCGAACAGTTGTCTGATAAAGACAAACTCATAGAGATCGCAGTTGAAAAGGGTCTTCAGAAAGAAGCACTTTTAAAACTGAGCAGATTCAAGTTAATAATGGAGCTGTTTGACAATTTCGTTGAAGAAACTCTCTGGAACCCTGCTTTCATAACGAGATACCCCACCGAAGTGAGCCCTCTTTCAAGAAGAAATGACGAAAATCCTGAATATTCTGACAGATTTGAACTTTTCATGGCAGGTCGGGAGATCGCAAACGCATTCAGCGAGCTCAACGATCCTCAGCAGCAGTACGAAGCATTTGCCGCTCAGGTCGAAGCAAAAAAAGCGGGTGATGATGAAGCGATAGATATGGATAATGACTACATCAGAGCACTTGAATACGGAATGCCTCCTGCAGCAGGACAGGGGATAGGGATAGACCGGCTTGTAATGCTTCTTACCGATTCTGCAAGTATCAGAGATGTTATCCTTTTTCCGCAGATGAGGCCTGAGAAGTGAAAACCGAATCTTTCATCGGTTTAAGATATCTCTGGAATACGAGAAGAACGAGATTCTTAAGTGTGATCACAGTTATATGTGTTCTCGGGATATCGATCGGGGTAGCTGCCCTGATATGTGTCCAGTCGATCATGGACGGATTGCAGAACCAGATGAAGAAAACGATCCTCGGAGCAAAGGCACATATTTCAGTTGAACATATTGAAGGTGAGTTCAGAGATTATGAAAACATAAGGACTGAGATATTGAAACATGAGGAAATTTCAGGTGTTACGCCGATAATTTCAAGAGATGTGATCTTTTCTTCAAATGATGAAATGATCGGTGCGGTGCTCAACGGGATCGATCCGGCAACTGCAGAAACGGCGCTTCTTCTTCCTTCACAGATAATATCGGGCTCTCTTGAATGTCTGGAAGAGCCGTCAACATGTTCCGCAATAATTGAAAAAAGGATGAAAGATCCTTCTAAAATATTAAAGAGAGACCTCGAAAATGAAAGCGGAAAAACCCGTTATCCCGGAATTGCGATAGGTTCTGAACTTGCAAAATTCTACGGCATCGACATCGGTGATGTCATGAAAGTGATAAGTCCTGTCGGCGGAGGGATGGGGCCTGCCGGTCCGGTTCCGCTCATCAGGTCGTTTCAGGTTGCCGCTGTTTTTTACAGCGGACTTTACGAATATGACCTCAATTACGGTTACATAACTTTAAAAAATGCCGCTGATTTCTTTTCAACTGAAGATAAAGTCGATTTCCTGGGAGTAAAGCTGAAAGATGTCTATGGTGTTGATAAGCCGCAGGAATTAATAAAGAATGTGGCGGGAGACAAATATACTGTAAAAAACTGGCGTGACATGAACAGGCAGCTTTTCGGTGCCCTTAAAATGGAAAAACTGATCTGGTTTCTGATCCTTGGTTTTATTGTTCTTGTTGCCGCATTCAACATTGTTTCAGCACTGGTCATGCTTGTCATGGGCAAAAAAGAGGAGATAGCGATACTTCGTGCTGTCGGGTTCACAGCGGCATCTGTAATGAAGATATTTATGCTGGATGGCGTTGTGATCGGTTTTTTAGGAACGGTTCTCGGAACTGCGGCGGGTTATGCGATCTGCGTTTTCCTTGACGGACTGACGCTCAGTGTCGCACAGGATGTCTATTACATTGACAGAATACCTGTCGATATGTCGGTCCTTACTTTTGTATATTCGTCTGCCGGCTCAATGGTACTTTCGGTCATCGCCACAATATATCCCGGAAGAAAAGCGGCTTCGATGTCACCTTCGGAGGCACTCCGCCATGACTGAGTTCATAAGGTTCATCGGTTTAAGATATTTTTCTCAAGGGAGAAAAAAGAGCACTCTTTCGCTCATCTCTCTGATCTCGATAACGGGACTTTCGCTCGGTGTGGCAACCTTGATAACGGTTCTTTCGGTGATGGACGGACTGGTTAAAAAAATGGAGCAGACAGTTTTGAATTCAACTTCGCATTCAAATGTCTACAAGCTTCTCGGCAGTTTTGAAAATCATGAAGAGATCACAAAAAAAGTGCTTGAAATAGAAGAAGTTACAGGTGCGGGTCCTGTCGTTTTCAGTGAAGTGCTGATCTCTTCGGGGAAGCACATTTCAGGAGCGATACTTAATGGAGTTGACAGTGAAAATTACGGGACCGTTTCCGATGTTCCGTCACTTGTCACAGAAGGGAATTTCGGTTGTCTTCACGACGAACAAAAGTGCAATTATGAAAAGAAAGATGTTACACACGCTGAAAAACTTGATGATTTTCTCGGTGAAAATGAAGGGGTTCTGCCGCGGATAATTATCGGGAAAGACCTTGCTGAAAAACTCAAAGTAAGTCCGGGCGGCATAGTTACGGCTGTAAGTTCAAAAGGAAAAAGGACCGCAGGGGAAGATGCAGTACCTGTCAGCGGAAGCTTTATCGTTGCAGGAATTTTTGAAACGGGAATGTATGACTACGATTCAAGATTTGCCTATTCAAACATAAAAGATGTACAGAAATTTCTCCAGATCGGTTCACACATCAGTTTTGTTTCGATGAAAGTAAAGGACCCTTCAAAAATTGATGAGATCAACCGGAAAGTTATGGACAAGGCAGGGGGTTTCCCTTTTGCAGTGCAGGACTGGAAAGAGATGCATAAAACGACTTTCAAGTTTCTTAATTTACAGAAACTTATAATGTTCATCATCCTCATTTTCATAATTCTTGTTGCCTCTTTCGGCATCATCACAACGCTCATTATGCTCGTCATAAGCAAAACGAGAGAGGTTTCAGTTCTCAGATCTTTAGGTGCAAAAAGGAGCACGATCGCCGGGATATTCATTTTTGACGGATTTATAATCGGTCTTATCGGAACCTTGCTCGGTGCAGTGCTTGCCGCAGTAATGTGCATTGCTCTTTCAAGGATAAATTTTCCGATAAGCAAGGAGATATATTTCTTTTCGACTCTCCCTGTTGAAATGTCTCTTTTCAGTTTTCTTTCAGTAATGGTTTCAACGATGATAATTTCAATAATTGCAACACTTTACCCAAGTTTAAAGGCAACGGGGATAACCCCTGTGGAGGGTTTGAGATATGAATGATGACAGAATACTTGTTCTTGAGAACATCAAAAAAAGCTATTTTGTGGAAGGGCACAGAATTGATGTTCTAAAAGGGGTCGATCTTACTTTGCGTAAAGGGGAACAGCTTTCTCTTACAGGAAAGAGCGGAGCAGGGAAATCGACACTCCTGAACATAATGGCCACTCTTGAAAGGCCCGACAGCGGTAATATCCTTTTTAACGGGACAGATCCTGTAAAAATGAGTGATGCGAAATTAAGCAGTTTCAGAAACAGAGAGATCGGGATAGTTTTTCAATTTCACCATCTGCTCCCGGAATTCACCGCACTTGAAAATGTTGCTATACCGCTCATGCTTTCAATATCAAAAAAAGAATCTTTAAAAAAAGCAGAGGCAATGCTTGAAAGAGTTGGACTTTCTGAGCGGCTGAACCACAAACCGGCTGAGCTTTCAGGCGGAGAACAGCAGAGAGTTGCAATCGCAAGAGCGCTTATTAACGACCCTTCACTTTTATTAATGGATGAACCTACAGGAAATCTGGACAATGAGACAGGAAAAATGATAATAGAGCTCATTCTTTCCATTGCAAAGGAAAGAGAGCTGACAACTTTGTTCGTTACCCACAACAAATTGTTTGCTTCTGAAATGGGCAGAATGATTGAAATTAAAGAAGGGGTTGTTTACAATTTATGAAGAAAATTCTTATAGTTATAGTTTTAATGCTTCTGTTTTGCAGCATAAGTGCTCTCACAGTTGAAGATGTTCAGGTAGAGGGAAATATCAGGACAGAGTCATCTGTTCTCACCCGTCCTTTCACACAGGGTAAAGAGTTTTCAGAAGAAGAGATCGATAAAATTCTCAAGGAAGTTATAGATCTTGCGATCTTTCAGGACATATCTGTTTTTTACTCTCCGGAAAAAAAGACATTAATTTTCAAAGTCATCGAATTTCCCATCATAAAGGAAGTCACGGTGAGTGGAAACAAAAAAATAGATCTTGAAGATATCAATGAAGTTGTAACAGTAAAAAAGAACGAGCTGCTTGATACAGCGAAAATAAACAGGAATACCACAAACATCATAAATCTTTATCGCGACAAAGGATATCTTATGGCTTCAGTCGAAGCGGACATTGTCAGAAACGAGGAAAGAAAAGAGGTTTCTGTCGGGTTTAAGATAAATGAAGGCAAAAAGAGCAGAGTCAAGAAAGTGACAGTTGTCGGCAACAAAAATCTTACCGACCAGTTCATCAAATCCAACCTGAACACTCAGGAGGACGGGCTTTTTTCATATTTTCAGGACGGTGGCTATAAGAAGGAGCAGCTTGAAGAGGATGTGGCAAGGATAATGTATTTTTACAGCGACGAAGGGTATGTCAATGTAAAGGTCAACAAGCCGGTTCTCACCATATCTCCCGACAAGAAGGATATTTATGTCACTTTCGTCGTAACGGAAGGGCTGCGTTACAAAGCCGGCGACCTTAGTATCAGCGGAGACACCCTTGATAAAGGAGAGTATCCGAAGATAAAATTCACTCAGAAAAAGGGTTCCTGGTACAAACACACTCATCTGATCAGAGATGTTGAAAAGATCAAGGCGATGTACGGAGACGAAGGATATCCTTTTGTGAACATCTATCCCGATCGTGACCTTAACGACAAAGACCGTATTGTGAACCTCGATTTTGTGATAAGCAAAGGACAGAAGGCAAATGTAGAGAGAATAGATATTTCAGGGAACGAAAGGTCCCGCGACAAAGTCATTCGTCGTGAACTGGTTATTTTTGAAGGGGAACTTTACAATTATACCAGCCAGAGAAGAAGCGAAGAGAGAATAAAAAGAACCGGTTTTTATGATGAAGTGAAGATCGAAATAAAGGAAGGGAGCAGACCCGATCTTGTGAAACTTCTTGTTACGGTCAAAGAAAGAAAAAGCGGAACTTTCAATGTCGGTGCCGGTTTTTCCACTTTTGAAAGTTTTGTCTTCAATGCAAAGATAGATCAGAACAACTTTCTCGGATATGGTCAGAATCTGAGTCTTTCGGGTCAGGCAAGCAAGATAAAAAGAGAGATCAGTTTAAGTTTTTATGAGCCATATTTCTTTGATTACGATCTTTCATTCAGCGCGTCATTTTATTACAGATATCTGAACTATGACTCAAGCATTTACGAATACTATGCGGACTACAGCCAGAACAGTTACGGTTTTTCTCTAACTTTCGGTGTCCCTTTCTGGACATATTTCAGGGCATATACCGGATACCGGCTCAAGAAAGTTGACATAAGCGGAAAAACGGAACATCAGATGAATTATCTTTACCGTGATATTTTTTCATCCTCACTGGAATTTATGCTTTCAGTAGACACAAGGAACGACAGAATGTTTGCAACAAAGGGCATATATTCAATTGCAAGTCTTGAAATAGCTCCGAAAGTGTTCGGCAGTGACGAAGATATTCTCAAACTTGATTTTAATTTCAGATTCTATCAGGAACTTTTCTGGGGAGTAGTGTTCAAAAGTAATCTCGAAATGGGTTACAACATCCATCTTGAGAACAAATCGCTTCCTTTTGCCGAAAGATTCCGTCTTGGAGGTATGTACAGCATCAGAGGTTATCCCTTTTTCTCGATCGGGCCCAAACATGACGGCAACGGAACAAGCTACAATGTTCCGACAGACGGAAAGGACCCGACAAGCAGTACCTATCCTTATGTCATAGGCGGAGACAAAAAATTCGTGATGAACAATGAACTTGAAATACCTATTGTAAAGCAGATGCGGCTTAATTTTGTAGGTTTTCTTGATGTTGGAAACACATGGGCAAAGAACGAGAACATGTTCTATATCAACACAAAGAAATATGATGAATATGATCTGCCTCTGGGACTTTTCTGGAGTGCAGGGTTCGGAATAAGATGGGTGACACCTATTGCACCGCTCTCTTTCGAGTGGGGTTTCCCCCTGACTCCGAGACCGGGTGATCCGAAGTTCCAGTTCGAATTTAACATAAAGAATTCTTTTTAGGAGGGAATTATGAAAACAAAGTTATTTATCGCTCTTTTTCTGCTTATGGTCGTAACACCAGTCTATGCAAATAAAGTTGCATGGATAGACATGAAAAAAGTGTGGGAAAGTTCAAAGGAGATAGCTGCCGAAAAGAAAAAGATGGAAGCCATGTACAAGCAGAGCCAGGATTCGATCAAGGCAAAGCAGAACGAAATAATGAAGCTGCAGGAAAAAGCTAAGAAAGAAGGCCCGATGGCAACTGACGAAGCGAAAGCGGCAATGCTTGAAGAATATCAGAGAAAGGCGGCTGAATTCCAGCAGGCAGTTCAGGAAGAGGAAAGAAAGCTTGCTGAAAAAGATGCAAAAGCGCAGGAGGAATTTGTTGAAAAGGTGAAAAAACTTGCGATGAAAGTTGCAATTCAGAAAGGATACGAGATTGTTCTTGCCAAAGAGCATGTTCTGTATATTGATGACAAATATGACATAACAAAACTGGTTATAGCTGAAGTTAACAAATAAAAATGAATTTAAAAGCAGGTGTGGTCTTTCTTAAATCTTTTTTTAAAGATCTTGTCTCTTTACCGGAAATCAAACCCTGGCTTCTCCTTATTCCGCTTATTGCGCTTGATGCGGTCTTTTTCACGATCATTCAGTACAAACACGATTTCAACCTTGCCGATCACATACTCATTGTTGGAGTGATTCAGAAAATTCTTTTTGATTCGCTCCTTTTTCTCATCATTGCGATGCTTCTTAAATTTGTGACCCGTATCAACCTGCCGAGTGTCATTTTCATGATCATTTATCTCTATCTGATCGGGCAGGATATGACGGTATATTTTTTCGGTAACACCCTGTTTGAGGCACATTTTATTGACCTGATGACCTGGTTTGCCATAAAAGGGTTTATAAACATTTATTCGCTGTTTATGGCTGCTGTTTTTGTCGGTTGTTCGGTCGGGGTTTTTTTTATTTTCAAGAAGATCTCAACCCATTTCAGATTTTCAGATCTTATAAAATATTCTGTTCTGCTCGCCATACTCATTATTGTCGACCCGACTGATGCCCTTATCTGGAAAAGTGAAGAGCATGATGGAAAATTCAAGGGAAATGAAGACAAGAATGTCCATTACATTTTAAGATGCAAGAACGAACAGATCAGATATGCAGCAAAGAACAGTGCTGTAAATTTTGTAAATGAAGTGTTCCTGAAAAAAAGCAGAAAAAATCAGAACATCCTGAATTCCGCAGAACCGCTGCTTAAAGATGCGGCAAAGTTCAACATTCCCATCGGAAAAAGAAACTATGAAAAGCTTGAAAATAGACCTTTCAGCAAGATAGTCTGGTTTGCATCGGAATCGATATCGCTTGATTTCTTCAGGAAATTCAATGATAAAATACCTTTTGAAACGGGCACATCGTTTTATGAAAGCGATGAATTCATCACTAATATGATGACAAATTATTTTTCATCAGCTTCTCCGACCCTTCAGGCACTTACCGCAACTTTCAACAGTCATCCCAACTATGACATGATCCTCGGTGGACTTCATCAGAATGCGATTGGAAATGTCCTTAAAAAACAAGGGTTTGAGACAATATTTTTAAGAAGTGCTTCAAAATATTATGCCGGAGAGAATATCATTTTCCAGAAATTCGGGTTTAAGCAGATAATCGCACGGGAATATTTTTCTCAGTTTCCTGAAAATGCCGAGCATATTTATGACTGGGGAGTAAGTGACCGGATCATGCTCAACAAGCTTGTCGATCTTCTGGAAGAATATAAGGATAAAAAACTGTTTGTTGTCATCCTGGGGATTGACACTCACCCTCCGCACGGCAGGGCTGAATACGGGTTCAGGAAGACAGAATATCCCGAAACGCCCGAGAGTTACAATGGTTTCGGCAGTGCATACAGATTCATGAAATCGGTATATAATCACGATTATGATATGGCTCAAATGCTTAAGAAAATTAAGGATAGGGGTCTTTTTACTGAGGACACACTTATAATTTCGACTGCCGATCACGCATGTCCCTACAACAATGTCGTAAAGTATGTTCCGGGATTTAAAAACACAAATCTCGGCCGCACACCGCTTTCTTTTTTTACTCCTGCAAAACTGCCTGAATACGATAAAAACATCCTTTCAAGCCAGCTTGACCTTGCTCCGAGCATCCTTCATCTCCTCAATATCGAGGTTCCGGAAGGTTACTGGGGCGAAAGTATTTTCTCAAAAAATAAAAAACCACAGTTCGTGGGACTAAACCGTGGTGTTATCGAATACAGGACGGATACTGAGAAAATGAGCTTCAATAAAAACAGCAAGTCGAAAGAATATTCCGGATTTATTAAGGTTTTTAATTCCGTTATAATAAAGAAGGATAATTAGTGCGTCTGAAGAATTTAAGGTCGTGGTCAGTTCTGACCGCTCTTAATGTTGCTGCGGCTTTAATTCTATATCTTTTTTTTCAAAATGACTTGATGTCGCTCACTCAGGGAAATGACAAACTGTTTATTTTCAGAGTGACGCTCGCCGCTGTAATATTTGCCGTTCTTCTCCTTTGGACAACAGGCATGGTTTTGATATTATTACTTAATTTCAGATCAATTAACTATTTTGCATCCATGTTCTCTGCCATTTTTTTCATTTTTCTTTTCATTGATGTACAGGTTTTCGTGACAACGGGAATGCATCTGTATTCATCTTTTGTAATTGGAAATCTCATGCAGAATAATATTTTTAACGAACTTCATTTTGAGGCAAACACCGTTATTGCATTCATTATGGTATTTATCGGGGTGTTTTTCGTAAACGGACTTATTACTTTTTTGACTTTAAAGCTCGCAGATTTTAAAATATCTAAATATATCGGGAACTTATTTGTTGCTGTTTTTGCGGTTTCATTTGCAGGGATATTGATCTTCTTTTTAATGAATTCAGAAAAGATCTCAAAAAATCAAGGGGTTGAAACAATTCCTTTTTTTAGTGGCACATACTCTTTCCTTTTTGAAAAAGATCAGTCTGACTTGAAAAAGCTTGAAGTTAACTATCCATACAAAACATTTGCAGACATAAAGATTGAGAAAAAACCCGATATACTGATGATATTTGTGGAATCTCTCAGAGCTGATATTTTCAACTCTGAAATAATGCCTGTTTCATACAGTTTTGCCAAAGAAAAGTGCATAACTTCCCGCAATCACCATTCAGCGGAACTTTCAACAATTTACAGCACTTTTGCGTTTCTTTACGGGCTTAACATCCATCATTACTATCCTTTCCATTTTAGAAAAACGAGGTCTGTTCCGATCCGGATATTAAAGAACAATGGATATGTCACGATCGGTGCAGCCGCTTCAAACCTCAAAGATATGTCCATTCATTCAGATGTCCTGTACGATCAGTTTGACAAATATAAGGAATTTTTTGATAATGGCTGGAAAAAAGATAGAAAAATGGTTGACTGGATAAAAAAGCAGAGCAATGACAAAAAAGAGAAAAGACCCCGGTTTTATTTCACATTTTTTCAGTCAACCCATCACAATTATTACTATCCTCCCGAATTTGAAAAGCATGTTCCCGTGATCGAATCCGATTTTAATTATCTTAAAGGAACAACGCTCAAAGAAAGAAAAATCGAAGTGAAGAACAGGTATCTCAATGCGGCGGGATATGTCGATTCGCTTATAGGCGAACTTCTTGAACATTTCAAAGATAAGATAGAATCTGGAGAAATCATCATTGCTCTTGCAGGAGATCACGGGGAGGAATTCTGGGATATCGGGGCACTTGGTCATGGTAAAATATCAAATAATTTCAGAAGCAGAGTTCCTTTTGCGCTGTGTCTTCCGGGGATTGAACATAAAGAAGTCGAACTTTCAAGCCATGTCGACATATTTCCTACAATTATCAGCTACTTAAATCCATTGTCAGACACAAAAAAATGGTCTGACGGAATATCACTTCTTGGCGAAATTCCGCAAAACCGCTATATCACAGTAGGCGGATTTGATTTTCCAAGAAGAAGCACTGAAGTAACACTTATCAACAACCGCGGTAAACTTTTTTTAAACAAAACGACAGATTCAATAAACCCGGAAAACAAGTTCCGGATCATCAAAAGAACAGATCTTGAAGACAGACCTGATCCGAATCTCTCAAAAGAACTCGACTGGATGATGGACCAGTTCGCCATCGACATGAACAGGTTTTTTTCAGGGGCTAATTGAGACTTACGGCTTCTTTACCCGTATGACTCCTTTTTTTTGAAGTTGTAGTTGATATTTCTGTCAATGAAATTATAATGTTCAATGAATTTTAATAATGGAGGGTTCTTTGCCTACGGTTTTAAGACACAATGGATTCAGATTCTTTTTTTTTAGCAATGAAAACGATGAACCTCTTCATATACATGTTGAAAAAGGCGAAAGTTATGCAAAGTTCTGGTTGAAGCCCGTTTCAATAGCAAGAAATATCGGCTTTAATCAGTCGGAAATCACTGAAATCAAAAAAATATTATTTGAAAAACAGAGCGATATAGAGGAGAAATGGAATGACTACTTTAACAAATAAGACATTTTCAAATGTTGCAAAAAAGATCTCATTCACAACTGAAATGTTGATAGTTTTTCTGGTTGACGGAAGAATCATCGAAATCCCGCTTGACTATTTCCCTTCACTCAGAGATGCAAACGAAACTCAACGCAATAAGTGGCGTTTTATCGGTGGCGGAATAGGTATTCACTGGGAAGAAATTGACGAAGATATTTCAGTTGAAAACCTGTTGAAAGGATAATTTTAAAACATTAATTGAGGTTGTCAGCGATGAGAAAGAAAAACGCGCTATTTAAAATTGTTGTGTTGCTGCTATTTATTGCTTTTTTTATTAATGGATGCAACAAGGACAAAGAAGATAATGCATCGGTTACTCAACCTGTTGTTCCGAAAGAAAGAATTAAGGAGGAGCCCACCGAAAAACAAGTGCAAAAGAAAACAGAGTCAGACCAAAATATTAAATATGAGATTATTAAAAAAGAGTGCGTGTTGCCTTTCAAATGTGCTTTAGACATTAGAATTCAGAACAGAATAACGGATCAACAATTAAGAGAATTGGCGTTGAAAATAAAAGAAACCTTGTCACTCGAAGAAAAAAAAGCCGCTAAAATATTTATAGCTTATTGGTTACCAGGAATGATATTGAATGCAGGATCTTGGGCACGGACTGATTTTACGCCTTCACTTGAAGTTCAGATTTTTGGCATTACAAAAGAACAGGAAAAAGTGTTCAAACCTCAACCTGCAAATTATGAAGGAAAGGTTATTGGACAGTGGTTACATAATCAATTGCAAATGAAGTGTGTCTTTCTTGAAAAAAAGGATGGTCTTTTTATGCAATCAACTTATTCAGACGGTTCAAAAGGAGAAAACAAGCTAATTAAGAAAAAAGTAAAAGACGGAATAAGATATTACGAAAAAGACAATGATTCCGGTGAGTATTACATGATAAATTCAAATGGCAATCTTGAAGCATACGACACAGATGGATTTATTGAAACCTACACATTTACTAAATTAAAAGACCAATAATTTAATCAAGAAGTTTGAATTTGTCTTGCTTAAATGAGTTGTCAATAAGATGTCGCTTCGTGAAGTTCGTGGATAAAATACCACTGATAGATCTGTTGAATAAAATTCATTTGAATTTTGGTCGCCATAAGTACATATGTTTTCGCTCATTAAAACAGTTGCCTTTTTCAATCAAGCCCTCCCTGCAAAAAAATCTAACGCTTTGATATGATTAGATTTGAATTTGACCCGGTTATGCTCCATACTGCAAACGAGTGTCAATTGTTGGCGTTCTTTTGCAGTATAATGCAACCCATTGAATTATCAAGTTAAAAAAGCGAAAAAACTTACTCAATAGCGTTATATATTGAAAAAGCGAGCGTTCTGAGTTCATTCAGAGTTGAGGCGGTGTCGGGTTTGGAAATCCCTGTCATACTGCCGCCCCAGACAAGAACGATGTGATCTTGCTCAAGAACAACTGTCCAGCATTCCCTTCCGTTACGGTTGCAAGTGGCAACATACGGAATTAATTGACCTTTTATTTCGTGTTTCGACAGTGCGGAAACAACATCAAGTGCGGCTTTGGCAGATATCAGCTCATTTTCTTTTGTTTGTTCGCCTTGAATCGTTTTGAGTTTTGCGAACTTTCCGTTTCCAAGCAGTCCGTTATAAAGAGTTATTATCTCAACCGGTTGAAGGTCAAAACCGCCGCTTATCAGAGAATATCCGTAAAATTCAGGTGGCTGAGGAATACTTTTTGCACCTGCTTCTTTCAGAAAAGTGTAGAACTCTTCAATTCCGAAATTGTGGAGAAGATGAACGGCAGGAACATTCCGAAATTCTCTTAATGCTTTGTAAGCACTTATCTTTCCTGAATATTTTCCATCAATATTCGTCGGCGTATAGTTGCCGTAACTTTGCTTTGTGTCGGAAATTTCACTGCTCAGTTCGAGATTAAGTTTATCAATTGCAAGGGCATAAAGAAAGGGCTGAAGAAGTCCGTCAACAGGTCTTCTTGAAGTGAGAGCATCAACCTGTCCGTTATTGTAATCATCAAAAAAATTGTGCGATCCTACCCAGGCAAGAATTTCAGGATCATTAACAGTTGTAACTATCGCGGCAAAATTGGTGAGTCCTGAAGATGTTTCATTTGAGAAATTCTTCAGGGCTTGCTCAACTGAAACCTGTATCTTTTTATCAAGAGTGGTTTTTATAATTCTGCTTTCAGATCTTATTTCAAGCTCTCTTGTCAAGTGATATGCATTGGTCTGGAAAGGAACTGAAATTTTAGGCGGCTCGATCGAAACCGCTTCATCATATTCAGCTTTTGTAATAACTTGCGCATCCATCATCCTTTTTAACAGGTCGTTCCTTTTATTTGTGAGCCGCTCTCTATTCTTTTCAGGGTGAAGAAGTCCCGGAGCGTTCGGAAGTATTGCGAGAAGCGCTGCTTCCGACCAGTTGAGATCTTCAGCAGGTTTGCGGAAATATTTCAGCGATGCCGTTTTATATCCGTAAATGTTCTGACCGTATGGACAGTATGTGAGATATTTTCTTAATATCACATCCTTATTCCATTTTCTTTCAATTTTAAGTGCTTGAATTGATTCGGTGATCTTATTTTTAAAACTTCTTTTTTTCTGGGTCATCAGCCGGCATAGCTGCATGGTTACAGTTGAAGCACCGCTGTGTATTTTCCCTTTTTTTATATTCTGGTAAGCCGCTCTTACAATGGCTGAAAGATCTACACCGAAATGATGTTCAAATTTTCTGTCTTCATAAAAAAGGACTGCTTTCTTCAGTTTTTCCGGGATATTATCATTTTCATTGTAAGGGAGATAAAAGAAACCGTCTTTTGTAAAAACTCTGATCATTTCACCATTGCGGTCATAAACGACACTGCTCTCCTTTTGCGAAAGATTGTTTACAGGAAGATCAACCGAAAAATAAAGCACAAAAAAGAGAATTACAGAAAATAAGAGAAATGAAATGGAAAAATAAAGAAATTTCAAAACCTGTACTCTGCCTCAAGATTGAAAGATCCCCATCCCAATGCGCCTCCTCCCCATGTAAAACTCTGTTTAAGTGCCCAGTTATTGGTGAAAACAAGATGCCCGCCGAAAGACCCTGAAAAGACAACAAAAAAATCTGTGTTATTGTCAATTGCTCTACTGTCCCAGTCATCAATTACAACTGCAAAACCGACACCTGCTGTAAAAAACGGTCCGGCATAGGCAAGAGGTCCGGCATCAACTTTGAATTCATAGGAAAAATAACCAGTTACAGGCCAGTCAAGATAATGTGTTTTATAATTTGTGTAAATTCCGGTCGATCTTGTGGGAATCCAGTATTCAAAGCCGGTGTCAAATCCTGCAAACATCTTTCCCGGTGCTTTTTTATTGTTCTCCCACACCTTGAAAATAACATCTACTCCGGCAAGAAGACCGACTGCATTATAAGCATCAAAATTAAACCCCATTCCGAAAGTGGGCGCAACATACATTTCAATTTTTTTTGACCCCTGAGCATAGACATTTCCGCTCAGAATCAAGACAAAAACCGCAGCAAACATCAATTTTTTCATTCCACCCTCCTCATAAAAAACTGATCTCAAAATGTATTCTTGTTTTTATTGATAAAAAATCAAAGTTTTTTCATTCCAGACGGTAGACATAGCCGGAAACAATGTCGTCCTTTGTTTCAAATGAACCGTCAGGCCCCGAACTTCTCACAACAAAGCCCCTTCCGTCTCTTCCCGGAACAGGGTCAGTTTCCAGAATTTCATAAGACCTTATCCAGAGATCTTTTGAAGTGTCTCTGTTTTTTGCCTTTGACTGCATCTGTTTGCGGATGTATTCAGCCCATTCTTCTTCTGAAAGGTAGGGGAGTGAATTTTCGTTTCCCATCACTTTGTCAGTGTAGACAATATAGGATATGGAATCTGTTTCGCTTTGAGTGAGAGTAATTTTTACAATGTTTGTGAGATATTCCATCTGCTCGGCACCGATGCCGGTCGCCTGGTTGAGTATTACAAGTGAAGTTATAATCCCGATAAGTTTCATAAGCATGATCTGAGGGCCTCCTTCCCGAGTTGAGATGCTCTTTCGCGCATAACCGAATCAAGTTCCCTGCCGCTGAAAATACTGTGACCTATTATTTCAAGGAACTCTTCTTTTGTGAGTGTTGCCACAGTGCAATCTGAAACTGCTGTTGCTTTCGCAGTACGGGGAACTTCCTTTATCAATGCAATTTCACCGAAAAAATCGCCCTGATGCAGTTCTTTATCTATAACAGTTTTGCCATCTTCAGATCTTCTGATATGAACTGTCCCCTCTTTTATCAGATAGAACTTATCTCCTTTGTCTCCCTGATCAAAAAACAGTTTACCTGCTGCGAATTTTTCATTTTTAAATTTCATTATGACATGGGAAAGCTCTTTCGGGCTCATAAAAGAAAACATCGGATTTGACATCAGAAGCTTTCCAAACCTTATCATATCGGTCACTTTTTCCTTTCCGCCTGCAGACGCAACAATAAATTTTTCAAACGACTCCCTGCTTATTTCAAAAACTGCAACAGAACCTTTTGAAATTATGCTTGCAGTACGCGGGATATCTTCAAGGAGTGCAGTTTCACCGAAGGAATCTCCCGTTGAAAGAGTTTCAACAGATCGCTCTCTCCCGCTTGCATCCTCTATAACAACATCGGCAGAGCCGGAAACGATAGTATAAAAACTGTCGCCCTTGTCCCCCTGCTGAATGATCTTTCTTCCCGCAATGAATTTATGAAGTCTGATATGAGAACAAAGTGCGGCGAGTTCAGTTTCATCAAGTCCTGAAAAAAGAGGGATCTGAGCAAGAAATGCGACTATCTGTGCTTTTGCAGGGACATTTCTGGATGTTATGCTGTCTGCAAGCCGTCTCATTCTGGAAAGTGGAGTTGATGCAACACTCCTCAGATTTCCAAGAACGACAATGAGTGCGCCTGTGGCAGAAAGAATTAATGGAAGGACAATGAACAAAAGTGAAATGCAGATCAGCACAAATGTCATTCCGGTTGCTGAAAGAGCATCGGCAAGAAGATAACTGAGTGTTGAATTTGCAACATGCCAGAAATATTCATAGATCCCGTAAAGCCATATAAGTCCGAGAGTTGACAGAAAAATGAGCCGGTCAGTTTCGGCAGAGTTTTTTCTTGTTGTAAGAAGATCTTTTAAGAATCTGCGTCTAAGAAATGTTGAAGTGCTTCCGTCTCCTTTTATAAAGAAACCGGCAATCATCGTGAATGGTGATCTTATCAGAGGTGATACCCGCCATATTCCTATCGAAAAAGCGGTTACATGAACTATCGCCATCGCCTGTCGTAAAATTCCGAAATGCCACAGAACTGCCGCAATTCCTGCAATGAAAAAGGGGATGAGCATTAACATTATGTAATGCTTTGCCGCCTCTTTTCGCCCTTTTGAAATAACAGGAACGGGGCTTACGGATAGATAGATCATTCCATATCTGAAAACAGCCGTTACCGGTGCAGGCATTCCAAGGGCCGTCAATGCGGCACCTGAAGAGAGTGATATTCCGGAAAGAACTATTGAAACAGTGATCCAGATGAATGCTATTGCCGCAAGGTATGCATATTCAGATGGAAGAACACCACCGGTAAATTCCTTTAAAATGTTGAGCCCTTTCAACTGAGGAAAATAGAGTGAAGCCGATGAAATAACCGCAAGAAAAATTAGTCCCGGAATTGAAATCAGAATCTTTCCCTTAAAAGCGCAAAAACCTTTTGGAAGCAGGGTTCCAATCTTTTTTTCACAACCACGGAACATTTTTTCCGGTTTTGAAACACCTTTTAATACTGACGCACATTCCTTATCAAAAAGGTTAGCTTTGTTCAAACGGATTATAAGAGAAAGAAGCCGGTTAAAAAC
This sequence comes from bacterium, assembly GCA_017997475.1. Lineage (GTDB taxonomy): Bacteria > UBP6 > UBA1177 > UBA1177 > UBA1177 > JAGOEX01. The sequence goes on along the minus strand of JAGOEX010000027.1, from coordinate 1,132 downwards.
ACCGGTATCACCTTTTGACAAGTGTTTTGAAATAATATCAGCAAGAGTGATCAAACCATTGAAATCCTGCATCAGTTCATTTTCCGCATCATCAATTTTTACAAACCTGCCTTCAAACTGGACAAAATGAATGTCAGATGCAAATTTTGTCACCTTTGCTCCTTCAATGAGCTTCGGCTTCATCTGCTCAATACCCGCTTTACAAATGTCTTTCATGCTATTCTCCTGAAATATGGTTACTTGCTTATTTTATATCTCACAATTACCTCGGCATAGTCAGTGGCGATGGATCCCATGTCAGTCAAAAATCCGTTTGGTGCTGTCGGGACAACTGCAAAATTGAATTTGCGAAGTCCGCTGTTTAAAAGCGTTTGTATTTCAATCGGGTCGTTCGTTTCCCAGGTAACAGGTTCAGGTGCATCTGGGCCTGCCTCGTTATATGCAACTGTTTCCCAGCGGTCATGCATCCATGCAAGAAGATCGACACCTTCATACGGAGTTCCCGTGTAATCTCCAAGCCCTCCCGCATTGAAAAAAACTGAAAGCGATTGAATATTTTCATTATCGGTAATACCTGCACTTTCCCATGAGACATTCATTATCTGACCGGCACGATCGTTCCCTCCGCTGTTGAAAAGCCATGTTTCATCATAAGTGTTTATTTCACTTGCTCCACCGAAAAGGACAGATCTTTCATGTACAGCATCATATACAAGTGCAGAATTCAATAATACAGGAGGAGATTCACCGATGTTGTTAAACTTCCATTCGCCCTCACCCAATTCCCATGTATCATTACTGAATGCACCGCCCGTAAACCCTCCAAAAAGTATTGTTCGGGCACGCGAGCTGTCATATGTCATGGCATGACCAGACCTCCCTATCGGCTTTATTGCGGGGCTGATCCGTGTCCAGTTAACACCATCCCATTCCCATGTCTCATCATCATAGCCGTTCACTGTATAACCTCCGAACAAGACTATTTTGCCCAGTGTACTGTCAAAAACTATTGCAGGATCATTCCGTTTTGTAGGACAGGTATCATAAGTGCAAACACATTCGCCTTCACAAGTAGCACTGGCAGATCCTTTAATCTGAATCCAGTTCACACCGTCCCATTCCCATGTTTCGT
>JAGOEX010000229.1 GCA_017997475.1 bacterium | reverse complement strand
GACCGGAGATATAGGCAAGACTGGTGACACAGGTAAAACTGGCGATACAGGCAACACAGGCAACACTGGTAACACAGGAGATACAGGAGAAACAGGAGATACAGGAGATACAGGAGATACAGGAGATACAGGAGATACAGGAGATACAGGAGATACAGGAGATACAGGAGATACAGGAGATACAGGTACTCCCTGCGGTTCAGTAAGTTTTGACGGAACGAGCGGCTATGTTGAAGTCATCCACAATTCATTGCTTAATTTGTCAGGAAACTGGACACTGGAAGCGTGGGTTATGCAGTACAGCACAGACGGTCAGATGCCGATAATAAGAAAAGGGAATACTACAACAAATCCGGCATATTACATTTACGGATATGAATATCAGATCTTTTTTCCAAGTAACGCATACGGCGGATATTATTATATTACTGATACTTCGGAATCTGTTACAGCAAACACCGGTTTTGACATCAACAAATGGTATCATATTGCACTTGTAAAAAGCGGTACTGAATTGAAAATTTTCATAAACGGTGTTGCAGACGGAACTGAAACGGTTTCAAACAACCCGATGAACAACACTGAAAACCTGTTCTTCGGCTCAAGAAGATCAAGCACTCCGTCTTATTTTGATGGACTGATAGATGAAATCAGAATTTCTTCAACAGCCCGTTATTCTTCAAATTTCACTCCGGATAAAAGACTGAACAATGATTCAAATACCATAGGGCTCTGGCATTTTGAAGAAATATCGGGAACAACGGCGGATAATTCGGCAGGATCAGGGCTGGACGGCACTCTGAAAGGTGGAGCTACATGGACGAATCAGTGTGTTGACAACTATGAAGTTCCGGTTGTTGAAAAGGTGGATACCATCGGTTCAAGCGACACAGATTATTACGGAACTTCAAGAATGAGAGGCAATTTCTATTCTGTCACCAAATCTAAAACATTAACAAAAATAGAAGCATATCTGAGTCTGCCCGATGCGGGAGCGACAATATATTATGATATTTATGAATCTGCGACTCTTGATGGAACATATACCCACAAGATTTCATATACAGTGCCGTTTACTCTGGGCGGAGCATCATTTTACAGTTCGGGAGCTATATGGGTGGACCTTGAAGCAGGCAAATTTTATTACATCGGTTCAAGATGGCAGTCTGAGTCTGTTACATATTACTATAACGCAAATTCAGGACAGAGCTACTTAACCGATTTTGGAAAATGGGAAATGGGAATGATAAACGGAGTCGGGACATATCCTTCTACATTTACCTATAACGACACTTATATTGATTATGCTTATTATCAGCGACTTACGACAAAATAAGGAAAATATGTACAGACTGTTTTTTCTGACGGCGTTTTTTGTTGTTTTTCTTACAGGATGCGGAAAGGATATCACCCTTGTTCATGTCAACGATACCCATTCACACCTTTTCGGAAGTGAAGTCCACTGCAGATATAAAGGTGACAGTTACAATTTCACTTCGGGCGGACTTGATCTGATTCTGCAATCGGTTAAAGATATAAGAAAAGATAAAAGCAATGTTATGTTCCTTCATGCCGGAGATCTCATTCAGGGAACAAGATATTTCAGGGAATTTCAAGGTGCTGCAGATGTGGAAATTATGAACGAAGCCCATCTTGATGCTCTTTCCCTGGGCAATCACGAATTTGATAAAGGAAGTGAATTTCTACACGACCTTCTTGTGAAAGCTCAGTTTCCGGTTGTTGCCGCAAACATTGAAATGGATGATGATGTTCATCTGAAAAAAATTGTAAAATCTTATGTTGTGACCGGCACATGGCCTTTCAGAAACGGTGTGATAGGTGTTGTAACTCCGACAACCGGTGAAATTTCTTCACCCGGGCAGGGGGTGAGATTTACCGATCCTGCTGAAGCGGTAAGAAAAAATATTGCAGAACTCAAAAAAAGGAGAATAACCAGGATTTTTGTTCTAAGCCATCTCGGTTTTGAGGAAGATATAAAACTTGCACAAAATGTTGAAGATATTGATATTATTATCGGTGGACATTCTCACACAATGCTCGGATATACCGGAATTGACTGCCTTAATGTGAGCGGCGATTATCCTCATATTGTGAAAGATCCGTCAGGTAGAAATGTTCTTGTTGTTCAGGCATGGGACCATGCAAGGGCTTTCGGAGCTCTTGATATTGAGTTTGACCTGAAAGGGGAGATACAAAATTACAACGGGAAAACGGTCTATCCTTTGAGAAAGGAAGAAAAAATTCCTTTTCAGATGATGCTTTCGCCTTTCAACGAGTTTTCATATGTCAATGTTGATGAAGATATTAAGGAAAAATTCGACAACTATGAAGAATCTGTTTCAAAAGAGTTCAGCAGAAAGATAGGAAGTATTTCAGAAACTCTTGAACACTGCTGGGAAAAAGGAAGTGACATAGCGCCCCTTGTTGCAGAGGCGATACTTTGGAAAATGAATTTGGAGAACAGATCGGTCGATGTTGCTCTCCAGAATGCCGGCGGAGTGAGAAAAACCCTTAAAAAAGGGGATGTTACATTCGGAGAGGTCGCTGACACATTACCATTTTTTAACAATGTGATGCTCTTTAAAATAAGCGGTGCAGATCTTGTCAGTGCGCTCAAGAACAGTGTTGACAATGTGTTTTCAGGAATTCATCTCGGCTCATTTCCATATCTTGCCGGAATGGAGTTTGAGATAACTGACAGAAATGTTGATAATTTTAAAATAATTGAAAACGGGATCCCTAAACCCGTAGATCCTGAAAGAATTTATACAGTTGCAACAGATTCTTATATCGCTCAAGGGGGCAACGGATACGAAATTTTCGGAAATATTAAGGAAAAAGAAATGACCCCCTTCATCGTCAGCGACATTTTCTCTGAATATATCAAAGAAAAAAAAGAGATCTGCAAACCCGCAAAAAAACACCCGGCAGCGGAATAGTAAATCTCTAAATTTTTCCCTTGACATGTTGAAATATTCTAATACAAATTGATCAGATTTAGGTTGGAAGCAAAAATGACAAAAAATTCAAAAAGAACTTGCTTTTCCTGTTTTAGCGGGATGATATTTCAAGAGACAAGATGGTAGGTTTTTTTGTAGGGGCGGATCACCGTATCCGCCCTTATTGTTTGCCCTTCGATAAACTCAGGGTGGGGAGGATTTAATGCGTAACACATTAATTATATTGCTTTTATTCCTATTCTGCTCTTGTACATCCTGCAACGGAGAGAACAGTTCAGACATAGACCACGAATCAGTAATAGATAAAGATTCGAATACTGCTACTGATTTAGATGTTGAAACAAACGACACTATTGATGAAATTTCTGATGATGATGCTGCAATAACCGATCCAGATGTACTTGATAGTGATTCCATAAAACAGGACAAGGATGATGTTGCTGACAAAGACACCCAACCTGATGAATCTAACGACATTGAGCTTCCTGATTATGATTATCCTGCTGGAACCGATGGAGATCCCGACTGTCCGAGTTTACTGAATGCAGGATTCCCGTATAAAGACGGTGATGGTAAAATAACATTCTGCAGAAAGTGTGATCTTCCTGCACCTGCAAATGATCCTCAGTGTGTCAGGAATCTGTGGGAAATGAATAATCGAAGGATCGTAGAGGAATATCCGGAATATTACTGTTATCCTCTTCCCTGTGATGTAACAGAAAAGGCGATAAAAAACGATGCTCCGACAATAGGCAAGTGTGATTTTGAAGCTGTGTCAAAAATATATCACGGTTCGACAGGGGTATTTAAGCAGGGAGACATCTGGGAAGGGAAAATAGGCATGTATGCCACTGCAGGGAAGCAGGTTGATGGGAAATATATGGTTTCGGGAAGTTTATTGTATGAAATTGCCACAGGAAATTATACGATGGTTGGACATTCAACGGAAAAACAGGCTTATAAATATGATAGATTTCTTTTTCTTGCAGGTAACTCATTTGATTTGAAAACCTATGTTGTTTCGGCATTGAAGGTTGGGGATGGATGGAAATATGAAGTTGCTTATACAAATGACATAAACAAAGTTCAGTTTTTGTACCCCCCAGCTATCGGAGAGAAATTTGTAATTATTAATGTTCAGAGGGTTGACGGCACTGGTCCCCAGGAAATACTTTATGCTTCAGTAAATGACTGGCAGTGGAAGAAACTAGGGGAAGGGCTGATATATTATCCTCATGTTGAAAACGATATAGCATTGTTTAATTTTAATAAAAACATCTGGGCATGT
>JAGOEX010000228.1 GCA_017997475.1 bacterium | reverse complement strand
TAAGATAACGCGGACTTTCAGCCCGCTATTTTAAATTTAACCGTCTGAAGGACGGTGCTTGCTTAGCCCGGTTTGGAAACGAAGAAGGACCGGGGGCGAGTTTGTCTTTTTCTTTTTCGGTTTCGGTTCTGGAATTTCAGGAGTTGTGTATGGTTTTCTCCATATATTTTCTTATAATTTCAGCGAGATATCTGTGGTCATTCTGGATGGCATGGTCAAATGCGTCAAGGTCTTTAGAATCCTTTATCCTCGGATCGGCTCCTAATTTAAGAAGCTGTTCAGTGGTTATGGGATAATTAAGTCTTGCAGCTTCAATTAAAGGGGTTTCCCCTTTGTTGTTCTTATAATTTATGTCGGCACCGGCATTGAGTATCCTTTCCATTCTTTCTTCAACTCCGCAGGCAAAATAAAGAGCGGTGTTCCCATCACGATCCCGTCTATGAACATCTGCACCATTTTCTATAAGATAATCAATGAGTTCCAAAACTGATTCATAAGGTCCGTCATTCCAGTCTGCATATTTATGTCTGCCAAATTTCACACCTTTGTCACATGCGATCATCAGAAAAGTCATCCCGAATGAATTGGTTTTATTTATATCGCCCCCTTTTTTAAGATACTCGTCTATAAGATCATATCTGAATTCCATAACTGCTCCGAAAATGGTCTCAGGCGGAAGATAAAGTACTTTTTTTATCGCCCAGCCGACAAGAATGACAAAAATAACTATGACTGAAATTGCAATAATTCCTGAAAGTTCCATCTCTTTACCTTTCTCTTCGGGGTTTGATCCTCTAAAAAGCAATGAATAATAGTACATTTCAGCCATTTTTTGTCAAAATAATGCCCCAGCCCGTTGAGCGTGGGCTAAGATAACGCGGACTTTCAGCCCGCTATTTTAAATTTAACCGTCTGGAGGACGGTGCTTGCTTAGCCCGGTTTGGAAACGAAGTCGAAGGACCGGGGCGAGTTTGTCTTTTATGTAAGGTTGGAAAAGGGTTGACAAATCCTGATTCATAAGTACTTTAGCGGTGCGGCTGCAACCAGCCATTCTTTAATTTTTTCGCGGAGTTTGATTGACCGCACAGACATTAATCAAGGAAATAAGATGACAGAAAAGAAACAGAAAACAGAAAAAACAGAAAACAGTGAAATGATGACACAGTCTACTTTTGAATCTTTCGGGTTCAAAAAGGAGATACTTGACGGTATAAGAGATGCCGGTTTTAAGGTGCCGAGTCCGATTCAGGAACAGGTTATGCCTCTGATCTTAAAGGGAAAAGATGTTATAGCTCAGTCTCACACAGGGACTGGAAAAACTGCCGCTTTCGGACTGCCGATCATGAACAACATGCAAAAGAACATCGGAATTGAACTGCTTGTAATAACTCCGACAAGAGAACTTGCCGCACAGATCAGTGACGAGATATTCCGCCTTGGAAAATATACCGGCATAAGAACCGGAACGATCCTCGGAGGCCATTCATATTCAAGACAGCTCCAGATACTTAAAAACGGTGTTCAGGTTCTTGCCGCAACACCGGGACGGCTTCTTGACATGCTGAAATCCGGCAAGATCGCGATCAAGGAGCCGATAACGATAGTTCTTGATGAAGCGGACGAGATGCTTGATATGGGATTTCTTGAAGATATTACCGAAATATTCAAATTTATTCCGGAAAAAAGGCAGACACTTCTTTTTTCAGCGACAATGCCCGAGCCGATAAGACGGCTTGCCCAGAAAATACTGCATGAACCCGTTTTCATCAGGGCAATGACGGCAGGAGAATCTACGAATATTGACATCGGTCAGTCATATTATGTGATAGAAGAACATGAAAGAGAACTTGCTGTTGTACGGCTCATGGAAGACCAGGATCCTGAAAAGGCGATAGTTTTCTGCAGAACGAAGCTCGAAGTTGATAAGCTTTCCACTTTCCTTGTCGCCCGCGGATACAACGCAAAAGGACTTCACGGTGATATGGAACAGCAGCAGAGAAATCAGGTCATGACAAGTTTCAGAAAAAGCATGATAGACATTCTTGTTGCTACCGATGTGGCGGCCAGGGGCCTCGATGTCGCCGATGTGACCCATGTTTTCAACTACCATATGCCTTTTGATGCTAAAAGTTATATCCACAGAGTCGGAAGAACAGGTCGTGCAGGGCATAAGGGAATGGCTATAACTCTTGTAACTCCATCCGAATTCAGGACAATTCAGCGAATTGAAAAAAGTGTCGGCTCAACGATCGAGCTAAAAGTCATTCCGACACTGAAAAACATAAAAGAAGAGAGGATCAAACGGCTTGCGGCTGAAATGATGGAGCACACTCCAGACAAGGAAGGACTTGCACTTGTTGAAAAGCTTGAGAATGAAATGGACATAAGATCGATAGCTGTGGTCCTTGCTTCAATGCTTCTTGGTGAAGATGAGGAAACAGGTCCGGAACAGATCGGTTTTACTGAATCACGGCTCAGACAGCTCATACAGAGAGACAAGGAAGGTTTCAACAGAGGAAGGTCCGGCGGAAGAGACAACAGAAGTCACCGTGACAGGGACCGTCACAGTCATCACAGCTCAGATGACCGGAAAAGAAAGTTCAGATCAGATGAGAAACCTTACGAACCGGATAAGCCGCCAAAAGATAAAAAACCCTTTGATAAAGATAAAAAACCTTTTGATAAAGATAAAAAACCCTTCGATAAGGATAAAAAACCCTTTGACAGGAACAAGCCATTTAAAGACAAAAAACCTTTTGATAAGAACAAAAAGCCGTTTGACAAAAACAAGAAGAAGAAAATAGATAAATGAGTCATTGATCGCCCTAAATTTGCCTTTTATCATCTAAGTTTGTAAAATATCGCGTAATATTTGAATTTGCCGGAGTAAAAGATGTATCTTCTAATTTTCAGAGGTGGAAAACACCTTTTCTCATTCTATGTGAACAGTGCAAAAAAACGGATAGTTGTAGGCGGTGACGAGGGTGATATCCTTTTTCCTCCTGAGATGAGGGGTTCCGAAATGGTCCTTCGCAAGGAATTCAATTTCGAGAAAAAAGAGTATTCATGGTGTCTTTTTCCTGTGTCGGGGAAGTTCAAGCTAAACGGGAAAGATGTTGCAGGTGGTGAAATTTTTGAAGGGACCGATGTGTTTTCATCAGGTGATTTTTCATTTTCCTTTTCTCCAATATCCAATCTTTCAACCGTCGTTCCTGAAGAAAATTCAAAAAAATTCGGCAACACCCTTATCATGGAAGATGAGCCAGCTGAATATAAAAATGTTGTGATGACATATGGCGGAAAAGGGAAAACATTCGTTTTCAGGCAGGGGCGTGACATAAAGATCGGCAGGAAGAACACAGATGTTTCAATAAGTTTTGACGAAGTTTCAAGCGAACATGTCCTTTTTGAAATGAAAGAGACGGGACTCCATTTCTGGAATAAGGGAAAGAATGGCACATGGGTTAACGGTGTGAAAATTGAAAGCGGCGTGCTTGAAGAAGGAAAATACCATTTCTCAATTGCCGGAAGACACGATGTCCTTATATCTGTGAACAAGGAAAAAACCAGTGAATCTTACTATATAGGAACTCTTGCCCCACAGTTTGAGCAGATTGAGAACTGGCTTAATCAGCCGGCTCTTTTTGCAAATCACCCGATAATACTTCTGACAGGTGAAAGCGGAACGGGCAAAGAGGTTTTTTCAGAATTCATTCATAAGACAAGCGGTAGAAAAGGACAGTTCATCACATATAACGCGGCAAGTATCCCCGAGACACTTGTCGAAAGCGAACTTTTCGGAACGGTAAAGGGGAGTTTTACGGGAGCAGAGGAAAGGACAGGAGCTTTCATTGCGGCTGACGGCGGAACACTTTTCCTTGATGAGATAGCAGAGATGCCGATGAACCTTCAATCTAAACTGCTCAGAGTTCTTGAAGACTGGATGGTGAGAAGAGTTGGTGAAAGCGGTACGGGAAGAAAAGTTGATGTGACACTGATTCTTGCCACAAATAAGGATCTGGAAAAAGCTGTAAAGGCACAGACATTCAGAAAAGATCTTTATTACCGTCTCGCAACGCTTCATTTGAACATTCCACCGCTTCGGGAAAGGAAAGATGATATTATTCCTCTTTGCAGACATATCCATTCAGCACTTAAAGGAAAAGACCTGAAGATTGAAAAAGCGGCAGAAAAGAAGCTTCTTGAACATGACTGGCCGGGAAATGTGAGAGAATTGAAAAGTGTTATAACAAGATTTGCATATTCTTCAGGTGATACTTTCAAAGTGAAAGATTTTTAGGGGGG
>JAGOEX010000026.1 GCA_017997475.1 bacterium | reverse complement strand
AATGGAATCTGCGGAGAGTGCCTGTCCAAGAGGGATCTGGCAGTTTCTTTCCCGGCACATCTGGTAACTTTCCTTTTTCATTTCCTGAATGAGTGCTTTTTCCTGTCTTTCTTTTGCGATTATGATGAACCTGTCGCTTCCGACAAAACCGCTTCTTAGATATTCTGCGGCATTTGAAAGCATTGTCTGGTCAAGTGTGGCTGATCTGTCCTCAAATTCCATGACTGCAAGTTTTGACTTTTCCTCTCCGCTCAGATCAAAAACCATTGTCAACACGAAAACCAATAAAATCATTAACAAAATCCGTTTTATCATCATCAACCTCGCAAGATTAAATCTGTGTCAAAAATCTTAAAACCGATTATATATTAAACTTCTAAATCTGGCAAATTTAGAGGAAATTTAAAGCAGTTTTGTCACCATCTTCGCAACTTCAACATCCATTTTGGAAAATCCGAACCATTTTCTGCCAAGGTCTTTGAGCGATGCACCAAAATGATAAAGGTCGCAATCATCAATTATCATGAATCTGTCATGGGAATAACTGAATTCCTTTATTTCAGCGGGCGGGAACTGTTCATTGAATTTCTGAGTGTCGAGTTGAAGCTGTTTTGAAAGATTTTTTGTAAGAATTTTAAGCGCAACTCCCCGTTTTCGTTTTGAAAAAAGTGTGAGGACTGTATCATCAACATAATTGTCAATCAGTATAATGGATTTTTCAGCCGACCTTACAATATCTGAAACGAATTTGTGTGCTTCAAAAATTTGACCTTCAAAAAAGATGCCTTGTTTGGCAGGAAGCTCATTTGCCTCGATGGTCTTGAAAATAAATGAGAGCTTTTTATCTGTTTCTGTTTTATAATCTACTAACTTTTTCTCAACGGAATTGATTTGGAAAAAAACCTCCGCATTTTGATTAATAAATTTTCTCATTGCGACAAAAGCTTCCATTATTTGAACACTTACTTTTATTGCTACATCACTTTTCAAAACAGCAGAAAGCATCGCAATGCCTGACTCGGTAAAAGCATTAGGAAGATATCTCCTCCCTCCATGTTGTCTTGAGGTGCCATTTTGGAACCTCAAGTTCTCCGTTTCAGCAAGCTGGAACATAAAAGATTCCGGGAATCGCTCTATATTCCTTTTCACAGCCCTGTTAAGGTGTTTCGTTTCAACTCCATACAACTCAGCAAGATCACTGTCCAGCATCACTTGCATTCCCCGAATTGTGAAAATCCTTCTTTTAATCTCATCAATCTGTATAAGTTCATTTCCTGTCATTTTCCGACTCCAAAATTATAGTCAACGATAGATAATGCAGCAATAGTATTAAATATGCAAGAAATTGGATAAGAATATATAAAGCCGGTTTACAGATATTTATAGAATGCTTTGTATGCCGCGTAAGTGTGGTAAATGTCTGCTTTTGAAGCAATTTCGAATGGGCTGTGCATTGAAAGAAGTGCTGTTCCGCAGTCAACGACATCCATTCCGTATTCAGCGATGAACATCGCGATCGTTCCGCCGCCGCCGAGATCGATTTTGCCAAGTTCCGCTGTCTGCCACTTTACCTTGTCTTTATTGAAAGCTTTTCTGCATTCAGCTACAAATTCGGCATGCGCTTCATTTGAATTGCTTTTGCCGCCGCTTCCGGTGAATTTTGTAAGACATACACCGAATCCGATCTTTGCCGCATTCATCTTTTCCATTGTACCCGCCCATTCAGGATCAATGCCTGCGTTGACATCAGCACTCAGGAACTTACTGTCTGCAAGAGAGTTTATCAGTGTGTTATAGTTCCCTTTGCCGTAAAGATTGATTATTTTGTTCACAGCCCGTTCAAGAATGTTCGAATTTGCGCCGGCATTCCCTTTGGACCCGATCTCCTCCTTGTCAAAGAACATCGCTATCTTATTTTTTGATGACTTGCCTGAATCAAATATCGCCTCCATTCCGGCATACGCACAAACTCTGTCATCCTGACCGTGGGCACCGACAAAACTTCTGTCAAGACCTACATCTCTTGCCTTTCCTGCCGGGACAAGCTGAAGCTCAGCAGAGACAAAATCCTCCTCCTTGATCCCGTATTTGCCGTAAAGTATTGACATTATTGCCGTTTTTATGGAATCTTTTTCATGTTTGAATTTGTACGGCACTGAACCTACCAATATGTTCAGATTTTCACCTTCAATGACCGTTCTTGCATTTTTCTGCATCTGGTCCTGTGCTAGATGGGGAAGAAGATCGTTTATCGTGAAAACGGGATCGCTGTCATCTTCACCGATAGTGATGTCTTTCAATTCGCCTTCTTCCGTAACAACTACACCGTGAAGCGCAAGCGGTCTTGTAACCCACTGATATTTCTTGATACCGCCGTAGTAGTGAGTCTTGAGATAAGCCATATCCTCAGCTTCATAAAGAGGGTTCCCTTTAAGATCAAGCCGTGGAGTGTCGATATGAGCGCCCACCATAAGAAATCCGTTATTGAAAGTTGTGTCATTTATCTCTGCCAGAACACACGAAACATTGTCAAAATTGATAAAAAGTTTTCTGTCTGACGGCTTTGCTTTTGTTATCTCCTTGTACCCTTTTGACAATGCGATCTTCTGAATATATCTCACTGCCTCCCTTTCGGTCTTTGCATTGTCAAGAAACTTTTTGTAACCATCTGAAAAATCCGACACTTTCTGCATTTCGTTTTTGCTGATCCCATCCCACCCTGAACTTTTGGTGTAGAGAAGCGATTTCGGATCAAAACTTTTTTCTGATCTTTTTTTTGCAGACATTTTCAAAACCTCCGATATCAAGTTGAAAAAGAAATTTTCCGTAAGATTATATCAATTTTTATTATAATATCACTTTTTTCGCACTTTGTTTCAAAATAATTTGAAATACGGACATAGTTGTATTATTTTTTTTGACAAAACAAAGGTGTTTCCTATAATATTTGAGAGCTGTTCGTTTAACTTCACTTTTTGGAGGATCCTGATGACTTACCTACCTCTTTCCTACCTGCTTGGATCAAGGGCTAAAGTTGACATTCTGCGGATTCTTGTCAACAAACAGAACTATACAGGCAGAAAGATCGCAACACTCAGCAGCACCAATCCCAATTCCAACAAGAAGGCACTCGACTTCCTTATTGAAACGGGAATTGTTGACAGAGAGCATATCGGAAATGCTTTCCATTACAGACTGAATGAGAACCACCTTCTCTATGAGCCGATGGTAAACCTTTTCAAGGAAGAGGAGAAAACAGTAAACAGGATCATGAAAACCGGGGCATCTTTCATTGAGGAATACGCTCCGAAAACACTTGCCGGATTTGTTTCATATCTTAGAAACGATGTCGTGCTGACAGTTCTCGCCCACTCTTTCCCCCGTGATGAAATGAAAGATTACATTTTTGAAAAGACCGGCTTCCGTGTTCTGATAAAAATGATCGACACACTGAACCTTAATGAGAACGACCTTGGAAATTTCGTTGACAGGGTCTATTTCTGGAACAACTATAAATCAATTATGAAGATGATAAATTCAAGGGATGTAGTGAAGAATTTCTTTAACTTTTAATAATATGGAGAGAGACCATGGACAGAAAGAACATTACCATCCTTATTCTTGATGATGAGGAGAACATACTCTCCAGCCTGAAAAGGATCCTCGAAGGCACCGGTTACACTGTTGTCACAAAAAATAAGCCGGAAGATGCCGTTGATTTTGTGAGGAACAATGTTGTCCACATAGCGCTTGTCGATGTGCTTATGCCTAATATGGATGGAATAACAGTATTGAATATTGTTAAAGAGATAAGCGGACTTACCCAGGTGATCATGATGAGCACATACAGCACAATTGACAGAATCGTTTCCGCCCTTGAAAACGGTGCAAACGACTTTCTTCTAAAACCATTTGACAATATTGAACTTTTCATTTCCATTGTTGAGGAGTCAGAAAAAAAACTTTTAAGATGGCAGGATATTCTCTCCCAGACCGGAGCTATTTAATTGACTACCACACATCCGCAATCAAGACTTACACACCTTCCCATGCAGGATGTTGCTTTTCCTGCAACTTTTGCCGCAGATTTCATCTCAGAACTAGCCAAAGCAGTAGAAAAAGACAAGGAAGGTCATGACTCCTATCATAGTTGGAAAGTCTGCATTATAGCATGCAAAATAGGAGAGGCACTGAAACTCGAAAAGTCCAGAATGAAAGAACTTTTTTTTGCTTCACTTCTCCATGACATCGGCGGAGTAATGATATCTGGACACATAATAGAATCCCTTGTTCAGGTGCCCGACATTTTCGGACAGAAGAACGATTTTTTCGTGTTTGCCCATTCACACAGGGGCGAAACGATCTTAAGGAGTTTTCCCACTTTCAGAAAGATCAGCGAGATAGTGGGCGCACATCACGAATTTTTTGACGGCAGCGGCTTTCCAAACGGATTAAAAGGCGAAAAGATCCCTCTTCTTTCAAGAATAATAAGGGTTGCCGACTCGATAGATATTTTTTCAAGACTTCATAAAATTGATGACACTGGAGAACTCATACTTTTCCTTAACATGGTTTCAGGTGAAGAGTTCGACCCTGTAATTTACAACACTTTTGTAAAACTTGCTGAAAACGGACTGCTGAACCTCATAAACACAGAAGATGATATTAAAAACGAGATGAGGTCTCTTAAAAAACAGATGGATGACAGATATTACTTTTCATCAACCGACACAGTAAACCGGTTTTTTAAAATGGTCGCAATGCTTACAGACAATCTTACTTCACCGCAGGACAACCATTCAATGAGAGTGGCTGAACTTTCTGTGCAGATAGCATACCTCATGGGACTTGATGAAGAAGAGATACTTGCCATAAGATGGGCGGCTTTTCTTCACGACATAGGAAAAATTTCAGGGGACAGATCAATTTATCTGAAGAAAGAGAAACTCTCAGAAGAAGAGTGGCTGTCGATAAGAATGCACCCTCAAAGAAGCTATGATATAATAAACAGCATATCAGGAATGGACAAGATCGCATACTACATTCTTCATCATCACGAGAATTTTGACGGATCAGGATATCCCGAAAGTCTTTCCACAAAAATGATACCGGCAGGATCAAGAATAATGCGTGTTGCCGATGCCTTTGATGCAATGACAACAAACAGGATATATCACAGAAAAAAAGATTGGCAGAGAGCTTTGAGTGAACTCAAAAAATTCAGCGGAACACAGTTTGATCCTGACATTGTCGATGTATTCATTAACGATATAACATAAAAAAAAGGGCACCGGAGTGCCCTTTAAAAATTCACAACAAAAATTTCTGCTATTTCTTTTCAGCGTCCTCGGCATTTTTGAATGCATCTGCAAATGAACCGAGTTTTTCAGGAACTTTCTCGTTAGCGGCTGCGTCTCTGATCTCTTTTTGAGCATCTTCGTCTGAAACAGCTTTTACGCTCAGCGAAACCTTTCTGTCTGTATCAGAAATCGACTTGATTATGACTTCAACTTTATCACCCGGCTGATATTCCTTGTTCTCATCTTCGAATTCAGTTTTGTGAACAAGTCCTTCGATAGTGTCAAAAACTTTCACAAAAACACCGAAATCTGCGATCTTAACAACTTCGACTTCGATCTTCTCACCAATATTATGCTGGTCTTTGAACATTTTCCATGGATCTTCGGAAAGCTGTTTCACACCAAGAGAAAATCTCTGCTTTTCTGCATCAATATTCAGGACGACAGCTTCAACTTCATCACCCTTTTTATAATATTCTGAAGGATGTTTCAATTTTCTGTCCCAAGTGATGTCTGTTGTTCTTACAAGACCGTCAATACCCTCTTCAACACCCACAAAAAGACCGAAATCAGTAATATTGCGGATGGTTCCTCTTACAACAGTATTTATCGGATACTTTTCTCTTAAAAGTTCCCATGGATTGGGTTCTATCTGCTTCATTCCAAGAGAAATTCTCCTGTTCTCAACATCGATCTCAAGGATCTTGACTTCCACTTCATCTCCGATCGCAACCATTTTACCAGGATGTTTCACCCTTCTTGTCCAGCTCATTTCAGAAATGTGAATAAGTCCCTCGACTCCTCTTTCAAGCTCAACGAAAGCACCGTAATCTTCGAGAGATACGATAACACCCTTAACTGTTTTGCCGGATGCATATTTGTCAGAAGCGTGGATCCAAGGATCTTCCGATATCTGTTTTACGCCAAGACTCACCCTTTCGGAATCTCTGTCGTATTTAAGAACTTTTACATCAACTTCATCACCGATCTTGAACATTTCAGACGGATGGTTAACTCTGCCCCATGACATATCTGTAATATGAAGAAGACCGTCTATTCCTCCGAGATCAACGAACACGCCGTAGTAAGTAATGTTCTTGACAAGTCCTTTAACCACTGCGCCTTCCTGAAGTTTTTCAAGAGTTGTGTTTTTAAGCACTTCTCTTTCCTTTTCGAGAAGATCTCTCCTCGATATAACGATATTTCCTTTCTTTCTGTCAAACTTAATGACCTTGAAATCAAAATTCTTTCCGATAAGGTCATCAACATTCTTTATAGGTCTGAGAGCAACCTGTGAATTGGGAAGGAATGCTTTCACACCGATATCAACAGCAAGACCGCCGTTAACTCTTGCAACGATAGTTCCGTTTACGAGCGAACCGTCGTCAAATGCCTTTTCAACAACTTCCCATACCTTCAGCTTGCCTGCTTTCTCTTTTGAAAGGCAGATGTTGCTCTTCTCGTCTTCCCATCTGTCAACAACAACTTCGATCTCATCGCTCACCTTCAGTTTTGAGATCTCTTCAGCAGTGAACTCCGATGACGGGATTATGCCGTCGCTTTTAAGTCCCACATCGACCAGGATGAAATCCTTCCTCACTGCCCTTACAACACCTTTGCAGATTTCTTCGCTCGAAACTTCCTTTTCACTCGGAAGGAACTCTTCAAGCAGTTCACCAAAACCTTTTTTTGTTAATTCTGACATTCTAAAATCACCTCCTGTTTTTTTTCGCCGGCACAGTAGACCATGCACAGCGTGTCGGAGATTATAGAAACCAACTTGTTCTTGTCAATAAAAAAATTTGACTTAAAGAGGAAAGTTTAGTTACATATTGTCGCATTATCGCAGGAGCATGTTTTTTGTACGGCATTTTTTTATTGATTCATATAGCTAAAAGCTGGAGGAAACCTTGAAAAGAGCATTAATCCTTTTCCAATTCATTTTTGCAGTGTCCATAGTTCATGCCGCTGATTCTGTTGCAGTCTTTCCTGTAGGAGCACAGAATAGAGGCGAGTGGACCGTTGCAAAAGATGTTGACCGATTTCTTATTGAGAACTTTGGCAAGATCTCCGGAGCTGAGCCGGTCAGTTTTAAAGAACTGCTCTCGACAAATGACAGAAAAGCACTCAACAAATGCCGCGAAGATCTCAAATGTCAGCAGAACATCTCAAGAAAAATATCAAAAAAGGTCGATTTTTTCCTTTTTACAAGACTGAAGATCGGAAGCGAGATCACAGTCAACACATACCTTTTTGACAGAAAATATAATCGTCTTGAATCTGCAAAGATCGATCTTGATGAATTTGCTGAAGCCGACACGATCGCAGATGAAATAATAACCTACTGGAACAGATTTTTAAAAAAACATACTTCATCTTCAGGGATTTCTGATTCTGACTTTTCTACTGAAAGGAAATCAAAGAAAGCGGCAAAGAAACAGAAATATGAGAACGAGGATTCGGATTACGAAGAAGAAGAGGAAGACGCTTCAAGCAGATCGTCAAAATCCAGGGTCGTTTCAGTTGAAAACCTCATAATGTCGGGATTTACAAGTTACGCGGAAGGGAACCTTAAGGAAGCGGAATCCTATTTTGAAAAAGCTGCGTCAAGAGATGTAGTTGCAAAAAAACTCCTTAACAATGTGCAGGACGCAATAAAGTTCACCGCTAGAGGCAATGCCGCAATCAAAGCTAAAAACCATGAAGAGGCAGTCCTGATGATCTCCAAAGCGGAAAAAGCCAATGAAGAGATAACTGGGCTCGGTGTAAAATACCGTGCATATTCAAAGGACAGCAGTGTTGAAAGGGTTACTTATCTTGAGCCCACATCAAAAGATATCCAGATCGTTGATTCTATACACAGAAAATATTCAAAATTGACAGAGAAATCGAGAAAAGACAAGGCGGCAAAACTTGCAGAAATCGACAAATGGCTTAACGGAAGGATCCTTGAAAGAGAAAGTAAGTTAAAACAGTTTGAAACAGATTCAAAAAATGCTGTTGAACTTGAAAAGAAGGAATATGCCGATCTAGCCAAGAAAATTAAGGACTTGAAATATCAGTGGGAAAAAGATGACAGCGAAATAGAACAGAAAATAGTGGCACTTGAGAACAAATTAACTCTTTTTGAACAGAGAGAAAAAGGTGTTGTGAAGGTTTCTACTGAAGGTGACGAAAAAGCCCGTAAAAATGAAATGGACGCAGTCGATAAGAAATACACAGAACTGCTTAAAAAGATGCGTACTGAAAAAGAACAGTTCGAGAATAAACAGAAGGAAGAGATTGAAAAGGGGTCCAAAGCTAACGAAGCCGCTGTCGTAAAGCTTGAGGAAAAGAAAAAGGCAAACGATGCAAAAATAGTTGAGATCGATAAGAAAATAGCCGCTGAAATGGAAAAATTCGATGCTGAAGAAAAGAAATTCTCAGGCGGAAATGAAGAAGTAAAAATGAAAAATGAAGACGAAGACAGAAAATTTAAGGTTCAGGTTGAAAAGGAATATCAGGTCAAATTTGATGAACTCAACAAAAAACTGCAGGATTTCGATCAGCAGGAATCTGAAAAAAGAAAAGATCTTGAAAAATATGATAAAGCTATTGAAGAATATATGACAAAAAATGTTGAGCTGATGTCAAAATTTCAGGAAGAGCTTGAAAAAGAAAGAGCGACTGTTGATGCTGAATACAAAACAAAAAAAGAGAGTGCAACCGCTGAAGCAGAAAAGAAATATACCGAAGACCTCGCGAAACTCACAACTGAAAAAACTGATCTTGAAGCAAAGATAGCTGAAAAAGAGACGCCTCAGCTTAAAAAACAGCTTGCCGCAGTTGAAAAGAAAATATCTGCACACGAAAGCGGCAAAGAGACTTTTATTGCTGATCAGGTTATGAAAGTTGATATGGAGTATGAAGCAAAAAGTATGGAGATAGATACAAAGCTTGCCAAAAAGAATGACGAACTTCAGAAAGACAACAATAAATTCAGAACTGCAAAACTTGCAGAAAAGAAAAAAGCTGAAGGTGATTTCGGCGGTTTCCAGAAAAGAAAAGATATGTTCAAAAAGAGCATAGATGATCAGATAGCGCTTGCCCAGAGAGAAAGAGACCGTAAAATCGAAGACCGTCAGAAAGATAGAACAAAACTTTCGGGTTCATGGGATTCAGACAGGCAGAAAAGACAGGCCAATCTTGACAGAAAACTGAAAGTTGACAGAGATGCAAAAGATCGCCTCATTAAAGACAATGAAAAAATAGCAGCCGACATAACTGCGGTAAACACAAAATGGGAAAACACAAGTCAGGACCTGAGAGCCAGCCAGCAGACCGCATTTGAAAAGTTTGATACCCAGTGGAAGGAAAAATATGAAAAAACCGAAGCCGAATATAAGGAAAAGAAAGAAGCTGTTGATGTAAAATATGCACAGAAACAGGTTTCAGAAAAAGAAGCTCAGAAGCAGCAGAAAATAAAATGGGAAGAGGAAATACAGTCCCTTAATGAGGAAAAGAAAAGAAGAAAGGATGAACGGGTAAAAATCCTTGAAAACGAAAAAACAAACTGGGATACTAAGAAAAAACAGTGGGTTGAAGAAGAAAAACAGCGCAAAATCGACAAAGATCAGTTTGTTAAGGATATGAAGAAAATGAACGAAGATGACAGGAAGGAAGCATCACAGAAAAGAAAGGATGCCGATGCGAAATATGAAGAAAGCACAAAAGATATCTATCAGAAGGAAATTGATGAAATAAGCAATAAATTCAGGGAAGAATATAAAATAACAAGAACAAGGGAGTTCACCGGTGTAAAAGCACAGGCGGACATCGCTTCCTTGAAAGCTGAGGCACTTGCCAAGAACGGTCTTGTAAAACTTGATGAAAAAGATCTTCTCGGAGCGAGAAGAGCTTTTGCTGAGGCACTTTTCCTTGATAAAAACAATCAGATTGCTCTTGATGGAATGAAATCTATTAATATTTCTGCAAAATCAATGTACTGGGAAGCTTACGGAATGAGAGAAACAAACAAAAACAAAGCAAGGGAAATATTTACTCTTCTGACAAAAACCCTCATGCCGGCAAACGAGTATTTCGTAAAATCAAGAATCGCTCTGGAAGATCTTAACTGATACTTTTATCTGTCCTGTTCTTTTCAACTTCCGCAAAATTCATTGTCGCATGTACTACAAATAACGGAAAACAGAAAGCAAGAATTATGTTATTCGCAAGCGGTATCATTGATATAAGCGTAGGCAGTGACCCTATGCGGAGGGTAGTCATGAGATTCTCCCTTATCCACAGAGTCTTTGTTTTAAGGTCCCAGCTTCTTCTTGATGCCGGAAAATCGATCAGCATTAAAGAATTTATGACTATATAGAATGCGATAGCAGTTATCTGTCCTATTACAGGCACAAGGTTCACAAAAAACGCAAAAACTGTGCACACAAGAGCCATTCCTGCAATTTTCAATGCCTGAAGAACATCTTCAATCATTATATCAAGTGAAAAATCAGTTGCGTCTTCGGGTTTGCCGAAATAAATGTCCTCAGCGAGTACTGAAATAAATGAATAGAGCGGTGATGTGACCGTGTATGAAAAAATGAATGAGATATAGAAAACAACTATTGCCGCAACAGCTTTGAAGACCATGCGTGTGATAAGCCATCCGAAGTAATAAATATAATCAAAAAAACCTTCTGTCAACGGTTCCTTGTCAAAGAACGGAGCTGTGAGCGAATCTACCCATGAAGATATCTGATGATATGAAAAAATAGTGATAAGCACCATTGCCAGAACAACTGTCAGGGATGCAACAGTAAGCTTTCCGTTTGAAAAGATCGCTTTTGCGGCAGTTTTAAGACTTGTCCCGCCTTTGAGTGTTTCATCAATCTTCTTTTTTGTGACTTCAACGGCTTTTGATACTTTTTCCTTAACGATTTCAACATTGTCCGGTTTTTTCTCTTCTTCTTTGATGGCCATTTCATGCTTCGGTGGCGGGGGAGTTTCAGGTTTTTGATTCCTCTCTTTCGCTATTGAAAGTTTCTGTCTGGGTCTGTTAAATATACTCTCTTCCTGAGTTTCGTCGCTGTTTTCAGAAATTTCTTTTGATTTCGATTCGTCGTTCATCTTCTTTTTCTCCGAACTCTATTTTTATCTCAATTCTTTTTAAGTGGTTTTCCCAGCACTCTTTGAACATTGAAGCCCATTCAACTATGGTAATGCTTCCTGTTTCTGATAAATATTCAAAAAAATCAGCAACATATAATTCATCAACGGAACATATCCGGTAAAAATCCCAATGGTAGACATCCACTATTCCTGAATATTTTTTCATTATTACGAATGTCGGACTGCTCACACTTTTTCTTTCCAATCCGAGTGCTTCACAGAGCGCACCGGTAAAAAATGTTTTTCCTGCACCGAGATCTCCGTCAAGAGTTATCAGTCCGCCTCCCTTTATTTCAGAAGCAATGTTTTTAGCAATCAGTGCGGTTTCAGATTCGTTCTTTACGGAATGGACTTCAACAGACATCTTTTTTTCCTGTAATTCCGATAAGTTCAATAAGTTTGCCAATATCGTGGAATGTTGCTGAATATCTTTTTTCAAGCTCAATCCCTGCCATTCGATGTCTTAAAACAGCTCTTTTTACTCCGCTCTCAAAACCTGAAAAGTTAGTTTCATAAGCGATCAAACCTGTGAGAGCATCACCGCTTCCTCCAAAAGAAAGGGCTTTCGCTCCGTGGGGTATTATAACGGTTTTTTCAACTGATCTGATAAATGTTGAATGACTTTTTGCAACAAGAATATGGTCTTTTTTAAGCTGGAATCTTTCAACAGAATTAATCCACGGTTCATCTGTATGAGCTTTCAGAAATCTTTTAAGTTCTCCGGGATGAGGAGTGAAAACCACTTTCAGATCTTTTAGAGATTCAAGTATATCATTGAATTCATTCATTATATCAAACATTCCGGCATCAATGATGAGAATTCCTTTATAATTTTTAAAAATATCATGTTTTTCAAAAGGCCATTTTGAAAGTCCGGGACCTATGATGATCGAGCTGAACTGATGAAGCTTTTTTGGAACTTCATCAATGTCTGCAAGCATCATCCCCGGCATTACCCCTGCAATTTTTTCATGCAGATCTTTTGAAAAAGCGGCCGTGACGAGCCCTCCGCCTGAAACCATAAACGATCTTGCGGAGATTATTGTCGCACCGAGCTTGTCAAGATCTCCGCCGATGATCAGAAGATGACCGTTTTTATTTTTGAAACTGTCTATGGGAATATCAACCAGTTCTGGAACAACATTTTCTTCAACAAAATAAGTATATTGATCTTTTTCATCATCAATTGCTGAAATTTTTCCAAGCACTATTCTGCCTGAAACCGACGGTCCTTTAGAAGCAAAAAGACCTGTTTTATAAATTCCCATCGTGACGGTAAGATCTGCAACAACAGCAACACCCATAATAATTCCGGTATCGCTGTTAAGCCCTGTCGGAATGTCAACTGCCACAACAAACTTGTCGTTATATTTATTAATAAATTCAACACCTTCTCTCATTCTGCCAGTCAAATCATCTTTCAAACCCGTTCCGACCATTGCATCAATGAACAGCACTTTACCTGAAATATTTTCCATACCGGTTATCTCAACCGATTTTGGAAGCATCTTCCAGTTTGTGAGTGAGTCGTGAACCGTGAATGGTGAGTCGTGAGTGGTTAATGCAGGGGCACGATTTATCGCGCCCGTGGAATTGTGTAACGGTGTAACTGTAAAAAACGGAACAATGTACATCGGGATGTTGCAGCCACGGTCTTTCAATATTCTTAAAAGTGCAAATCCGTCTCCGCCGTTTCCCCCTTTGCCTGCAAAAACCACGATCTTTTCAGGTTTAAACTCATCAATCACCCTTGAAACTTCAAGAAAAAGTGAAAAAGCGGCATTTTCCATCAGTATCAGCGAAGGGATGCCCCGCTCAACTGCCCTTTTATCAAATTCTCTTGCATCAACTGCTTTGCCTGCCGGAAACATGACCACCTCAAAAAAAATCCTTGAATATAATCACACACCCTGGAAATTTGTCAATAAAAGCGGATTTCTTTAAAGATGTGTTCCCTCATTATTTCAGGACTGAATGCGGTTGTGAGGTGACCTCTTTCAATGATGCTGACAGGGTGGTTTTCATAACATTCAAGATGGCTGTCAAGCCGGATGAACTGGTCATATTTTCCAAGTAACGGAAATATGTTGTTTTTTGTGTTGCCTATGAACTGTTTGTCAAAATTAAGGATCTTTTTCATTTTTTCAGGATTATCTTTTACAAGGTCGCTTGCAAGTTCATAAAAGCCGGAATCAAGAAACGATTTTTCCATTGATGAGCCGGCAAGCATCGGAATGTATGTGTCAGCCGAATCGAAAAAAGCACGGTGAAGGTTTGTGACAAAGCCACCGAAACTTATCCCTGAAACAATGACCGGTTTTTTTGAATTTGCCTTGATCTGAATTACAAGTTCTTCGACAAGTTTTGCCATTACAGCAAAAGAAGCAGTAAAATTAATTAGTTCAGTCAGTTTCTGCTGATATTCTTTTGTGGAAATTGTGTGCATCGGCGAACAGAGTGCGATCAGATTTGCTTCAACCGGATTGCCGGTATTGATGAATATCTTAAAAAAAGTATTCCTTGCGAATCTCCTTATCTTAAAAGGTCTTTCGCTGTTTCCGTGGTGATAGATTATTGTCGGAAAATCATTCCCGAGCCACTGCTGCACCTTGAAAGCCGGGTTCATTAAACCTGCAGGGGTTTCTGCCTCAACTTGATATATTCCGACTCCATCCATTTTTGGAACTTTCAATGATATCAATGGCATAAGCTCTGCAAATGACGGACTTTCGATGCTTTTGCTGAATATTCGCCGTTTTCCTGCGACCGCTTTCATCATTTTGACTATCAAATTGTCAAGAAACGGGTGAATGTTCATTTAAAGTTCCTCTTCAGTTTTGACGATTATGCCGTTTTTCTTTAAAAGTTTTGCAGTTATTCCGTCAATTTTGCCGCATGAAGGCGATCTTGATTTGAGTATCGCTTCACGGCAGTCATAAAGTTTTGCAATTTCAAGAGTAATTTGTGCCCCTTTGTTAAATTGAGCGGTAACATCCACACCGTTTTTTGATACTACTTTTTCACCACGTATATCTGCCGGAATTCTCGGAGTTGTAAGACCTCCGAGCTGTTCAGGGCACACTGGAATCGCAAGACCTGCCCTTACCATTTCGATTATTCTGCTGTCGGGTTTTGCAGTTCCATTATATCTGCAAGGAATTCCAGCAAGGCACGCACTGACAAGAATCATTTCTACACCTTAAAAAAATCACTTTATTTTACAGGTGTTTATCCCAAAAAGCGAATAAAGTCCGCAAGTGCCGAAAATTCCTGTTAAAAGCGGAACAACTCCGATAGCTCCAAGCCAGCTTCCGTAATAAATTCCTGCACCGATAATTGCGATACCAAGCACGATCCTGATAACCTTGTCAACACTTCCGACATTTTTCTTAAACATGATTCTCTCCATCAATTGTTAAATAAGCTGACTCATTTAATAAACAGTTATTGCAAAAAACAAGACCCGGAAGTCTGAATTGGGTTTTAAAGCCCCTTCTTTTTGTGAAGAGAAGGGGTTGGGGATGAATTTCTCTTCCCGGCCTTTTCTTTGGCTTTGAAGAGCATCATGGAAACTCGGCTTAAGATGCTGACTTCGTTGTCGCCGCTTGTTTCGATTGAAAGAAAGTTGAGGTCGGGGTACATTGACATGATCTTTGCCTGTACTCCGTCACTGACTCCTGATGAGGGCATGCATCCAAACGGTTTGGATGAAAGGAATCCGTCAACAATTCCGGCATAATGGACTGCTTCGCCGATTTCAAGGTTTCCTTCTCCGCCGAATATTTCGGGGTGATAGAATTCATATCCAAGCCGTGCAAGTTCATCAAGATCAGGTAACTTTGCCCTTCCGCCGAATTGTTCGGGGTTCAGATTTTTCTTAAACCAGTTGTAGATCAGAAGGATCGCTTTATCGCTCACTTTCTGTCTTTTGAGTGATTTTTTCCAGTATTTATATTCCTTTTTAGTTGCCGCATATTTCATTCCCCTTTCTGCTTCACGACTTCTTCTCCAGTTGTCATACATCGCTCTTGATGTGAACGATCCGGGAATTACTTCGCAACCCTCATCCATTATGAATCTTCTCATATTGTAGTTGCCTTCGTTATGAGCAAGGTTTGCAAAGACTTCTCCAGTCATGTAGATAAGCGGCAGTTTGACCGCTTTTTTCGGCACATCTGCAAGCATTTTACCAACTTTTCTTAATGCTTCAGGAAGTTTTAACAAGTATAGACGGCTCGTAAACGCTTCAAGGAGAATATTTTCACAATCTTCGATCACTTTCAGAGCATGTTCCCTGTCAACTACATAAGGCCTCAAAGCACATTCAGCGATATGCATAAGATCGGCAAGGACAAAAGCGATCAGCAGATTTATTCTGAAATTCAGGTTGAACTGAAATGCACACTCTTTCGGAAGAAGTGAATCCTGCAATTCAGAAGAAAAGATCATCAGTCGAAAACCCTTGAACCCAGCATCATTAGCCACTTTCAGATATTCCTGAGGATACATCCCGTAGCGGCACGGACCGCACTGACCGCCGCCTGACATGAAAACATATTTATCAACAACTTCTTCTTTTGAAAGCCCCAGTTCATTGTGAAGTTTGAAAAGATGCCTGATGAAACTTCCCGAAGTGAAATACATCGGATTGCATTCCATCCTGTTGCCGTATTCCTTGCCCCAGCGGACATCCTCTTTTATGTGGTCGCCCATATCAATGAACTTGTAACCGTGACGGATAAGATATCCCCTGATGAAAAACGACTTTCTCCGCTCGATCATCGAATAAAGGATCGTCACTTTTTTCTTGTCTTTTTTATGCCAAACAGGGTTAGGATATCCTTCCCACTGCTCTTTAGGCACATATTTTGGTGTAACACTCTCTGTTTCAGTTCTCACTTTATAAGGATTTGTCATTCCACCCCCGGAAAATTGGAAAAAGACCCGTTATTTACAACGGATTAGCATATAAATTCAGCCGATTTTTGCAAGAATAAGCAGCTTCTAAAAATCTTCTTTATTTAATGTCAGGAGAAAAAGCCATAAGGGAATAGTATTTATTGTAATGTTGTCATAAATTTGAGTTGAAAACTTTCCTTTTGAAACAACAAGACATTCATAATTTTTCATTTTTGATAATTTAAGAAACAATGGAAATGCCTGAAATTCTCTTTCAGGCAACTCGTCAGTATATGAAACATTGCACAAAAGATATTTGTCTTTTTTTTTCACAATAAAATCAATTTCTTTCCCTGATTTCTCATCAGCCCAGAAATTTATATTTTTAGACATCTTGCGAAGATGTGTAAAAACAACATTTTCAGCGTGTTTTCCTTGATCCGGTGAAAATGAACTTGTTGTGGCATTTCTTAAACCACTGTCAGATATGTATAGCTTTTTTGCATATTTCAGCTGTTTTCTCATTGAATATTCAAAATGCTCCACTACGAAGAAAAGATAAGCTTTCTCAAAATATGAAAGATACTCTTTAATAGTGTTTTCATTGCTTGAAACCGCCTCTGCAAGCCTTCTATATGAAAATTTTGCTGCAAAAGTGTTTGAGCAGTAATATGCAAGCTGTTCAATAGTTTTGCTGTTTCGTATCACAAATCTGGGGATGATGTCTTTAAATATAACATTCTGAAAATACTGGCTTAAAACATCATAAGTCAGCTCTTTGCTCTCAAGATATGCCGTTTCAGGGAAAAAGCCTTTTTCAAATCGCGTTTCAATAAGATGCATGATTGTTTCCCGTACAGGAAAAAGGGATTCGTAGTCAATATTATCAGGAAGTAAAAATGACTCCATTCCGGAAATAAATTCACGAAAAGAAAAAGGAAAGTTTTCAAAGGCAAGCACTCTTCCGGTAAGATGGGTTGCCAGATCAACAGAAAGCATTTCTGAGTTTGAACCAGTTATAAAAATTTTTACCGTATCGTCTCTGTCGTAAAGCTCTCTGACCCACAACTGCCAGTTCTGAATATTCTGAATTTCATCAAAAAACAAATATGTTCTTCCTTCCGGGTTTTTCAGAACTTTATATTCAGTAAATATCTTATCAAGAATTTCGGCATTATTTGCCTGTGTAGCAAAGAAAGGATCCTCAAAGTTGAGGAAGAGAATGTTTGCTGCGGGAATTGAATTTTTAAGGAGATGTGACAATAACTGTCTAAAAAGATACGATTTCCCCGATCTTCTTGCACCACTGATGGCAATAATGTGATTAACATCAATAGCAGCTAAAAGCAGATCTGTAATTTCCCTTTTTATGCCTGTTTCAATTCCGGTACCTGACCAGTGCTTATTGTGTTTTAGCAGTAAATCGCGCATTGAGCTCTCCATAATTCGCAAATAACGGTCTATTTGCTAATTATAATTCGCAAATTTACGATGTCAAGCCGATTTTTGCAAGAAACATTTCCTTGTAAAATCAAAGTGCGGATGTAAAATTCAACGACTTTTTAAAAAAATGGAGGAAAACATGCAGAAACCGCAGGACAAAGAGACAAGATATTTCATTGATCTGGATCTCAAAACCATGAAGATCATCGGCTGGAATTACGATCAACGGGAAGAACTCGTAAAACAGAAGCTGCCGCCCTCAAAAGTCAGAATCTACATTACAAAAGGACAGTACAATAAACTTGTGAAGGAAGGTTAGGTAGTTTACAGGACCCATGTTTCTACACATATTTTTCTGTCTTAAATCCATCCCAACTCCCTAAATAAACTCCACTTTCCCCAGTTTTCCGGCGAGTAAGATAATCTTATCACTTCTCTTGTAATATTAATCTAATTGTTGCATTATCTATTGGTTGATATATATTTAAGAGCGGTTGATCAGTGCAAATTTTCAGGTTGAGGAGGTTTGATGTGAACGATTTGATGCCGAAAAACTATAAGGAAGCGTTTCTTTCGATTAAGAGTGCGATAGAACTTTCAAGGATCAAAGCTGTTAAAGCGGCTAATTCAATTCAATTGGATTTGTATTGGAAGATCGGACTTATAATTTTCAACAAAAAAGAAGAAGGGAAATGGGGCAGTTCAGTTGTTGAAAATCTGTCACAGGATCTTAGGTTGGAATATCCTGAAATAAAAGGACTTTCTTCTTCAAATCTCTGGAGAATGTTAAAGTTTTTCAATAGTTACAAAGAAAATGACAAACTCGCACCATTAGTGCGAGAAATCGGATGGAGCCATAATGTGGCAATATTTGAAAAATGTAAGGATGACCTTGAAAAAGAGTTTTATTTGAGGATGACAGCAAAATTCGGATGGACAAGAGATCTTCTAATTAACCAGATAGAGTCCGGCTCTTATGAGAAATATCTTCTCAATCAGACTAATTTTGATCAGAATGTTCCGGAAGAATACAAGGAACAGGCAATGCTTGCTGTGAAAGATGAATATTCCTTTGATTTTGTGGAATTGACAGACAAACACTCTGAAAAGAACCTCGAATATGAACTGGTAAGAAATATCAGACGGTTTCTTCTTGAAATGGGGTCTGATTTCACATTTATCGGCAATCAGTATAAGGTTTCAACTGAAACTAAAGATTATTATATTGACCTTCTTTTATATCACAGAAAACTAAAATGCCTGATAGCTATTGATCTTAAAATAGGTGATTTCATTCCTGAATATGCAGGAAAAATGCAGTTTTATCTTACACTTCTTGATGAAAAGATAAAAAACAGAGATGAGAATCCGTCAATAGGAATCATTGTGTGCAAAACAAAAGACAGGACAGAAGTTGAATATGCTTTGAAAAAAAGCGGCACGCCCATCGGAGTTGCCACTTATAAAATCACAAAAACATTGCCTGAATCAATGAAAAACCTTCTTCCTTCTCCGGAAAAGATTGCACAAAAACTTTCAGGGCTTTCGGCGCAACCATAAGCATCAAACACTTTTTCCACACATATTATTATGATTGAATCCTTCTCAACTTACTAAATTATCTTCACTTCTTCCCCTTCAGCATTTCCTCTTCATGTTTGAGGAAATATTCGATGGTTTCGATGCGGATGTTGAAGGTGGCTCCGGGTTTGTTCTGGTCTATGTCATGGAAGAGAAAATGCGGTGTGGCTGATGCGTCAAGGATGTTGTCGATATATGAATAGGTGGGTGCGTCGTGTCCGCATTTAAAGCTGCTGAGGTCGATTACTGCGAGGTTTGGGTGTCTTGCCGCAACTCTTGCCGCCATAACTTTTAAGTTGGTGTTTCTATTGAAGTTTCTCCACCAGACATCGGTTATGTCAAAGCTTTTTTCTTTGTTTGAATTTTCAAAAAGGGGCTTTATGAAACTGTCGCTGTCGGGAAGTGACTCAATGCAGAGCACTGGAAATCCTTTCAACTGAAACTTTTCAAGGATCTTGTGATTAAGTCCGGGGTCATGATGATAAGGATGACCGACGAGAAGAACGCCCATTTTGTCCTGTAAGATCAGGTCATTAATTATTTTAGCCCCTTCGTTCTGAAGTGTTTCGTAATATGTTCCCATCGCTTTAAGCCCCTGATGCACAGCCCATGCGTTCTCATCAGCCGTAAGCTCAAACTTTTCCAAAAAATATTCAAAAAGGATCTCATTTATCTCAACAGGATTGTCCATGCTCACCAGTGGTCGCCAGTAATCAATATTGTTATCGGCAAAAAAATCGGTCTCGCGCTTGAAAACGGCATTCACAACTTCAGGAGTCCCCATCTGAATGACACAGGCGTTGTTGCCAAGCGTGTTCTTAACCGAAGAATGGAGATGGGTGATGATCGGAAAACAGATGTGTGTACATATCTTTTTCTGTATCAGGTTGTAGATATGCGCCGGAGCGACTTTAGCAGGAAAACACGGGTCTATCGCTCCCCACTTGTTCCCTTTCGCCCACAGATCATCACTGGTATAGTCACTGTAAACGACTTTCATTCCGAGTGTTCTGAAATATGTCGAAAAGAAAGGAGTATAGAGATACATGTTGAGAAGTTTCGGAATCCCGATGACCATTTTCTGTCTTTTTTCAAGCACTTCCGTTGATGAACCGGCAAATTTCAACCCGTTTTTGGGGTTAAGTTCATTTTCCGGATAATAGCTCGACTGGTTCACATCTGCACCGTTTTTGGGAAGTGGATCAAACTCAAAATCACTGAAAACAAGATGAGCCGCCATATCAACAAGATTGGGAGTTTTCTTAAGTGCATCTGCTCTTGTCTTTGCGAACTCTTTCATCTCTTCAACACTGTCAGCCATCCCTTTTTCACACTGATAACCCGAAATGAACCTTATATTTGCGCCATCCGGTCTCGCTATATCAATAAAAGCTCTCGGACATCTGTTGGCACATATCCGGCATCTGGTTGATTCGTTGTTTTTTGTTGTAAACTCAATTTTTGCACCGTTCTCAATGCCTATGAAAGATGAATT
>JAGOEX010000227.1 GCA_017997475.1 bacterium | reverse complement strand
AACATATTTCTGCCTGCTGAATTAGAATATAGTTACTATAAATCAGATGATTGCGGATCGGCATATGAAAAAATGTTAAAATGTTTCTCTGAAAAAGTTAATGTTAAAGAATGTGGCGTTGAAGAGAATGCCTGCGAGGTCGAATATACACTCTATTCTGCTTTTTGCGATGAAGGGGAAGAAGATTAAAAAGGAATCCGTATTTTAATACAATAATTTTCTTAATTTTCCAAAAACAGCGCAACATGATCCCTGAAATTCTTGACAACACTTTCATTTTTCTTTATAAGCGTTCGAAACGGTATTGCCAACGTTAATTCAGGAGAAGATCATGAGAAAGTTTTTAGTAATTGTTCTGCTTTTAACTTGTTTTTCGCTTTCTGCTGCATCAAAAGGAAAGATCACAATTCAGATGATGGGGACAAAAGCTATCTCTTCATCTGTTTTTAATGCAGGTGATTTTGTGTTTTTCGGTGTTGATTATTCAAAAGTCCGTCTTATCGGGGATCACGGGCACGGTTCGGGAACGAATATGCCTGTCGAATACATTAGAGACACCTATTTCAATCAGATAAATGAACTTATTCTTAACGAAACAAAGAAATATGACTTTTCTAAAGCCATCGGCGGAAAATCATTGAAATATGATTTCTCAAGTGTTTTCAAGATCAACAAAGCTGCCGGAACCGAAAACATGAAAGCTCCCACAGAAGTTGAACGGCACGACATGAAGATAATAAGTCAAATGGTTAAACAATATTCAACAACTCAAAAATCTAAATCAGGATACGGAATGGTTCTGATCGCCGACCAGATGAACAAATATCAGTCAACTGCTTATTTCTTTGTTGTTTTCTTTGATATTTCAAGCAAAACTCCTGTTTTTGCAGCTTATGTCAAAGGCAAGGCAGGCGGATTCGGATACAGAAACTTCTGGGCCGGAGCAGTTGCCGATGTTGCAAAACAAATGAAGAAAAGTGACTGGGAATACTGGGAAAAATCTATAAAGGAATAGTTTTAAGGTTCTTTTTTCATTTCTCCCCAAACAGCTCCACCCGCTATTAATAAATCTTATATTCTTGACTTTGATTTAATTATCATTTACAGGTATTAGGATTATTGTTCTTGTCGTTAATGAATTTTTCGGTTTGCTTGAAAATGTAAAACGGAGTTTTTAACTAACAAACTATGTTAATCAATTTGACAAAATAAAAAATGCAGATATACTTTAAAAATAAGAAGCTGCAGAAAATTTGTTCTGTGGATGGAGAGGCAAAAAAAGTGATTGGCAAAAACGCAGAAAAGAAATTGAAACAAAGACTTGCTGAATTAAAAGCTGCTGATGTATTAAGTGACATATCACATTTGCCACCTGCTAGATTGCACGAACTCACAGGAAACAGATCTGGAATTTTTTCGGTTGATCTGGAACATCCGTACCGACTTCTTTTTATGGCGGCAAACGATCCTGTTCCTTTAAAAGAAGATGGCGGAATTGATAAACGCAGTGTCACAGAAGTCGAAATAGTTGAGATTGCCGACACACATTAGAGGTGTAAATATGATGAAAGTATTAAAAAAGTTAAGTTATGAGCCGGATTACGCAGTTGCTCCGGGGGAAACATTGAAAGAAACAATTGAATCTCTCAATATGACTCAGAAAGAGCTTGCAACAAGAACCGGTTTGACAGAACAGACGATCATTAGAATATTCAAGGGCGAGCAGCCAATTACTTACGAAACTGCAAATAAACTGGAATTGGTTACAGGTGTGCCGGCAAGATTCTGGAATAATCTTGAGTCAAATTACAGAGAACAGCTTGCTAAAATTGAAGAAAAAGCAAAATTGGAAAAAGAGATAAAATGGCTGGATACAATTGAATATAAGGAGCTTGTAAAAAGGAAAATCATTGAAAACTCAAAAGATAAGTACTTAATTTTAAAGCAGGTATTTACATTTTTTGGCGTGAGCAGTGTCGATGCCTGGAAAAATATCTGGAAAAAACCGGAAGTTGCGGCAAAACGCTCTCATGCTTTTGAAACAAATCAAGGATCTGCTTCTATCTGGATAAGGATTGGAGAAATTGAAGCAAACAAGATAAACTGTGAACCGTTTAATAGAGAAAAATTTAAGGATGCACTTATTAAAATTAGAAGGCTCACAACGGAAAACATTGAAACATCTATTCCTAAAATGCAGAAACTATGCTCAGCATCCGGTGTTGCTCTGGTTCTTGTTCCTGAAATGAAAAAAGTTCCGTGGAGCGGAGCTTCAAAATGGCTTAACTCTGAAAAAGCGTTGATTATTCTTAACTTGCGTGGAAAAAGTGAAGACAAATTCTGGTTTTCATTTTTTCATGAAGCCGGACATATTCTTAATGACAACAAGGGCAGACTTTATATTGCCGATAATTCAAATGATCCTGAGGAATTAAAGGCAAATCAGTTTGCCGCTGATTTTCTGATCCCAGCAAAATATAATAAACTGATTGCTGCACTTAACTCAAAAAAACAGATAACAGACCTCGCCCATGAACTTGGGATCTCTCCTGGAATAGTTGCCGGAAGGTTTCATTATCTAACTGGAAACTACAGACAATTCAATGACTTAATCAATACTTTCAAGTGGAAAAATCTATAAAGAAACAGTTTCGATATTACTTCCTGACTTGCAAAATTGATTTTATTTTTTAAAACATTAAAGTTATAGATGTGATTATTGTCAGTTTAACGGAAATTTGAACAATGTATGCCAAAATAAATCCGGCACTTCTTATCTGGGCTGTTAAAAGGTCAGGTAAATCTATTGATTCTCTGAAAAACAAATTTCCTAAAATTTCTGAATGGATTGAAGGGGTTACGGCTCCGACTTTAAAGCAGCTTGAAGGTTTTGCTAATTCAACTTATGCACCGATTGGATTCTTTTTTCTGCCTGAGCCGCCGGTTGAAACATTGCCGTTACCTGATTTCAGAACACTTGCAGGCGAACATTTGCAAAATCCGAGTCCGAACCTTCTTGACACTATTTATATCTGTCAGCAGAGACAGGAATGGTATAAGGAATATGCAAAAATGAACGGAATGAAGCCGCTCGATTTTGTAGGATCTGTCAAAGAATTCGAGGACATACAGGTCGTTGCTGAAAAAATCCGTAATAAACTCGGATTTGATGTCGAAAAAAGAAAAAAACTGGCTTCGTGGGAATCAGCTTTAAGCCACTTTATAGAAAAAGTGGAAATTTCCGGGATTCTTGTGATGCGAAGCGGTGTTTATATGAACAACAATTATCGCCATCTTGATGTTGAGGAATTCAGAGGGTTTTCACTTTCTGATAACTTGGCACCGCTTATTTTCATAAATGGCGCTGACACGAAAGCGGCCCAGATGTTCACTCTTGCTCATGAAGTTGCTCATATCTGGCTCGGGTTGTCAGGAGTGACCGATGCTCAGCTGTCGATAGTTTCCAAAAGCAGGGTTGAACGCTGGTGTAATGCTGTTGCGGCAGAGATTCTTGTGCCGGTTTCTTCAATTGAGAAGGAATTTAATCCTGATGAAAATTTAAAAAAGGAAATAGTTCGTCTGGCAAAATTCTATAAAGTCAGCACTCTCGTAATTCTTCGTAGAATTTATGACTTGGGCGCTATTTCTCAAGATAAGTTCAGGATCGAATACAGAAATGAACTGGAACGGCTTAAATCATTTGCCGATAGTGTGGGTAGTGGCGGAGGTGATTTTTACGCCAATCAGAAATATAAAGTGAGCAGCAGCTTTGCAAAAGCTCTTCTTATAAGTACTCTCGAAGGCAGCACTCTTCACCGTGATGCATTCAAACTCCTTGGATTTTCTAAGTTTTCCACATTTAAAGAACTTGGTGCAAGACTCGGAGTGATAATATGAAGTATCTTGTTTCTCATGCACTGCCAAATAAATTTACAGTCGTTACTCATGAACTATTTTCAGACTCACCCAAAAGAATCAAAATCCCTAATGTATGCATGGGCTTAGACATCAAATTCGTTACACCATATCAAATGCTTCGTTATGAAAAAGCAAGATTTGTGCTGGGGGAAAGAGATTGAAGAGGTTGTAATGGATAAGTTTCAATATTCTGAGCCAAAAAATGCACCTAAATCTCCCGAAGAATTAATTGAGGATTTGCAATTTGTTTCTAAAAAAATGAACACGGAAAAGGTATCTCAAAAAATATACACAGAACATGGCAAATATAATTGTTCGACATTTATTCATCATTTCGGCACATGGAATAAAGCTTTGCTTAAGGCGGGGCTAAAGGTGTCAAATGTTGTCAACTACACTGACGAGAAGTTATTTGAGAATATTTTAA
>JAGOEX010000226.1 GCA_017997475.1 bacterium | reverse complement strand
TCAAAGTTCAGATTCAGCGAACTTTCAAGCCCCTGAACGACAGTTTTTTCAACATTTACAGGTGCTTCATCCTTATTCACTTTTGCAATTCTGTCGTGGATCGAGCTTATAAAATAATCGTTCCTGAAAGAAATTCTCTTTTTGAGGAACATGAACTCAAATCCGCCGCTGTAATTGATGCTTTTTTCCGGTTTCAGCAGTCCGCTATCCATTTCAAGCTTAGTTATCTTGCTGTATTCATTGAGGTTCGGAAACCTCGTTTTGGAATTTATCGCTGATCTTAAGCGGAGATGTTTTTCCCACGGATCAAACGAGATACTTGCAACAGGATTGAATGAATCCCTTGTTCCGAAAATTGAGGACTTGTTATTTGGAATGTAGGCATCGCCATATTCCATTTCGGTTCTCTGTTTGAATTCATCAAAATTTTGAGAATCATAGGAAATTCCGGCAGTTGAACGGAATCTTTTCACAACGAGCTCATCTTCGACAGCTATCGAAAAATACTGGGCACGGAGATCTCTTACCGGATACGGATCTTCACCCATTTTTTCAATTATGCCCGGAGATTCATCCATTGATATCGCCTGTTCATGCGCAGTGAAAAATTCATCTCTGAAATGAATCATCATACTCATTTTGTAATTGTCTGAAAACTTATAAGCCGGGAGAATTCTGAACCCGTAACCCATCTGTTTTTTAATATCAAGAAAAGGGTCTGTGATCGCTGTACTTTTTGAGCCGTTGAATGCCGCCACATCCTTTGAATAAAGATGATCGTTATCCGCATAACCCTTCTGCGACTGATAAACCTGATAGAACCAGCCGGTGAATGTCATGTCGAACTTTTCTGTGTTGATCGTGGCGTAAGGGGATATTTTATAATTCCAATTCTCAGGATAGACAAATGAACGGTTGCGCAAAATCCAGTCCTGAACATACCGCGGATCATCGTGAAACCCCGGTCTGCGGGCATTTTTCCAAACTTCCTGAGCAGGATCATAATCGCTGTAGCAGTTGTTCTGATAGGTATTGCTCTTTAGTTCGCTATAGTGATAATCTCCGCTTAATCCGGCTTCAAACCATTTCACCGGGTTCCATCCCGCTTTTGCCGCTGCGTTATATTTTGTAAATTCAGTATGATTCCACTTGCCAGAATCTTCAATATACTGATTTTTTGAAGGGTTCAGAATTTCATCAAAAGTGACTCCGTAACGGTCATAACGCAAAAGTTTGTTGTACCATTTCTTTCTTAAAGTGCTGTCAAGCTTTTGAGACGGTTTAAACCCGTTTGAAAGAAGAACACTACCTGAAAACCAGTAATAAAAATCACCGGCAGGCATTCCGTGTGAAAGGGCAAACTGGGAATTATTCCATGAGCCGTATTCCGCTTTTGAGTCCACAAAAAGTTTGTCCGGTTTTTTTGTGATGATGTTTATCGAGCCGATCGCTCCGTCAGTTCCGTACAGAGCCGATGAAACTCCGCGGTTTACGACTATCTTTGAAACAGTGTTTACCGGAATTGCCGAAAGATCTACATCAGTTGAATATATGTCATTTATTGGAACTCCGTCTATCAGAATGAAGATTTTTTCCTGATCAAACCCTCTCATTCGTATCCTTTTGTGCCCTTTTGTGTGGGTATAGACCTGAATTCCCGGAACTCCCTCAAGTGCCTGGTCGAGCGTTGAAGCCCCTTTTGCCTCAATATCTTCAGCCCGGATCACCGTTGTTGTCGCTGAATCCTCTATTACGGCTTTTGACTTGTTCCCTGTGACTACGATCTCACCGGCTTTAAAAACTGTTTTTTCCGGTTTGCCTTCCTCTTCCCCGTTCTCATCTGCAAAAATTGTGAAAGAAAACAGCATCAGGAATAAAAAAACAAACCATTTATTCTGACTACTCATCATAGCAGGCATCAAGTCCGTCAACAACTCCGAAAGAGCTTACATCTTCAGGAGCTATGTCACAGTTTTTGTCCATGATAAAGAGGCAGTATCCGTCAGCAACCTTTCTTCTGTCTTTTCCTGAATTATCGGCAGAGCCGGTTCCTTCACAGATCGCATCGCATTCTGCTGAACATCCGAATGAATTTTCAGCGATATAGAAATCGGCACATACTGAAAGTGCGGCAAAACAGTCAACACAGCCCTGAATTGCAGTAACTTCATATGTTCCTTCGCATCTGAACCACTCTTTTACTATTTCCTGACAGCATAGAAGTGCTTCTTCTGAAGGTGGCGGAAGAGCATCATCAGTCACTTCTTCGTCGTTTTCCTCATCATTTTCTTCCGACTCCGTTAAAACTTCGTCGGACAAGTCGTCAGAAAACTCATCGTCAGCAGTTTCGTCAGACGCTTCGTCGTTTTCTTCGTTGTCAGGAATTATTACATCATCAACTGCTTCGTCCTGCG
Source organism: bacterium (assembly GCA_017997475.1). Classification (GTDB taxonomy): domain Bacteria; phylum UBP6; class UBA1177; order UBA1177; family UBA1177; genus JAGOEX01. Next base: position 1,947 of record JAGOEX010000226.1, on the reverse strand, counting down.
TTTCATCCGACTCCGTTAAAACTTCGTCGGACATGTCGTCAGTTACAGTTTCATTGTCGGCAAGTCCACTGTCGTTGTCGCTTTCAGCTTCATCGCTGCTGCATGAAATCGTTGAAAAAATAAGAAAAAAGCCAAGAATAAATAAAGATACGCTTCTCATGTCAACCTCCTTTTCAAGTTTGGAAGGAAAGCACTTTTCAATGCAGACCCTGTCGGCACCCTTTCCATAGCCCCATTGCCTTAGGAAAGAGCACTCGGAGAATTATTTAGAAAAATATTGAAAAACAGGATGTTGTCAAGTTTATAAGGCGTTATTTATATTCGCAAAGATATGCGGTATCAACTTTGACTTTGAGCTGAAATTTTGAATCTTTCTCAACTTTGAATGTTGTTCCAGCAATGTATTCCTTCCATTCGTCAGAACCGGGAAGTTTTACAGTCAGTGCTCCGGCAACAACCGTCATATATTCAACTGTTGAAGTTCCAAACTCATATTCGCCAGGAGCCATGACTCCCACTGTAGCGTTACCGTTACCGGGATTGAAACCAAGTGATGTCACTTTTCCATCAAAATACTGATTAACTTTGAACATTTTATCCTCCGCTCATAAGGTGAATGACCTTCACTTCGGCTCCTTGCGGAACCAGAGTTGAAGGCCATTCTTCCCGTTTAATTATTTCATCATTCACATGAATAACAAGCAGTTTGAAAGTATATTTCATCACATTCAGGACATCTGCCACCGTCATCCCTTCAGACCACTCGATGACATTTCCGTTGACTGTTATCGTTCTTTCCATCTTTCTTACTGTAAAGGTCTTACGACTTCAATAACTTCAGGAAGGTCCATTCCAATATTTTTGAGATGTTCTATCTTCGGAACACCGTTCTTTGTCCAGCCCCTTCTTTCGTAAACTGCATCAAGAAGCTGTTCATACCGGTCTTCCCTGTATTTTCTCATAACGGACATCCTTTCCTCAAGCGATTTTCCGGCAGGATCAAAATTCACAAGTTCTTTCAATTGCTTGTCATAGAAAGCTTCTCTGCTTAAATATTCCGCTTTTGTTACAGGACCTGCCGCTCTGTAGGGCTGAGCATCATGTTTTCTAAGACCGTAACCCCTTCTGATATTGAAAACTCTCTGAAAATTGTAAACCCTTTCAGACTGTCTTATCAATTCATGCTTATCAATATTGTTGCCTGTAACAGCATTATAAATAATCACATAACTTTCAACATGCTCGGGAACTTTTGCCGGCTCAGCGGTCTGACGGTTGTTTTCCGGTTCAATGTCATTCCAGGGAAGCTTGCAGAAACCCTGAAGTCCAAACCATGTCCTGAACATCGGGAAATAGTGAAGTGCCTCAGCTTTATTTTCAAAAGTCGGGATCTGATTATTGACCATATCCATAAATATCAACCATGCTTCGTCGTGCTGAGGACCTTTGTTGGTCATGGCATATCCACCCTGCTGAGCAAGCGATTCCTTTGAAACATACTGGGAATATTCAAGACCTTTATTCTCCATTCCGATATCATTCATGAATTTGATATCACCCCAACCCTTTTCAGCAAAGTAATTCTTCATATATCTGACACCTTTGCCGGCAATAAGACCGAACCCTTCTCCTCTTGCCATCTGATGGAGAAGCTCAAGAGCAGATGAACTGTTTCCGAAATTAAGTTCGAGTCCGCCTGTCCTTTCTTTATTGAGAATGCCGTTTTCATAACATTCCATTACAAAAGCTGTTGATGTCCCTACAGTAATTGTGCAAACCCCGTATGTATCACAATAGAAATTTGCCTCGATGATATGGTCTGCATCAAATATTCCGCAATTTGACCCGAGACCTGCAGCAGTTTCATATTCAGGACCGTCAACAATGACTTTCTGACCTTTGTAAGGACCTGTCTTGAGTTCAAAACCGTCAACCGCCTTTGCACAG
>JAGOEX010000225.1:1370-4388 GCA_017997475.1 bacterium | reverse complement strand
CCTTGCTCAAATAAAAAACCACAGTACAATACACTAAATGTCCGTTATTTTGATTAATTGCCGAATGGAGGGCGAAATGAAGAAGGTTGTTAAAACACTGGTTGTGCTGTTTTTCATTCTTTTTGTTGCAGTCGGTTGTGACAATAAGAATAATGTGCAGAAAGATGATGAAGGCAATCTGCCGGATGGTGAGGTTACAGACGATCCGGATGTGAAAGATAAGGATGAAAACGGCGAATTTATTACGGCCGGTGCAAACAACAGCAATGACAAGGGCGAAGGTGATTATGGTGATTCCACAAACGAGGGACCCGGTGAGGAAGAGGATACCGGTGCTGAAGATGATGCTGAAAGAGAGATCGTTGAATCTGATATATATAAAGTAGATGGAAATACTATCTGGGTTGTGAACCGTTACAAAGGACTTATCGCGATCGATATGAAAGATCCGAAGGCACTTAAAGTTGTCGGTAAAGCGCCTTTTGAGGGAATTCCCGGTGAAATGTACCTTTCTGATGGAAGAGCTTACATACTTGTTACAGGACTTAACGGAAAAGACCTTGACGACAAAGAAGGTTACTGGGGCGGCAGAAGCATGTCAAAAGTTATTGTCGTCAACACTGAAAAACCGACTGCTCCGAAAGTGATAGGAAGTTATGAACTGGACGGCACTATTGTTGATTCAAGGCAGGTGGGCGATGTTATTTATGTTGCGGCAACTCAGTATAAATATTACTGGTACTGGTGCGACTCAAGAGATGAATACGGCAAAGACCAGATCACACTCATTTCAATAAATATTTCCGATCCGGCTGACATAAAAAAAGTTGATGAGGTTTCTCTTGAAGGAACGGCTTACACCATTTATGTTTCGCAGAAATCGATATATGTCGCAGAAGCCAATTACGATTACTGGAATAATGACTACAACCAGAAGTATCCTGTAACGCTTTTTGATATAAGCGATCCTGATGGAAAGATCGTCAAAAAAGGTGAATTTGAAACTGACGGTTTCATGAGTGACCGCTGGAAAATGTATGAAAAAGGGGATGTTTTCTTCGCAGTCAGCACTTCCGACCAGTGGGGCGGAGGAGACAGCATGATAGAAAGTTTTGACATCAGCGACCCCGAAAACATCGAACAGATAAATAAACTTACATTCATGACAGGTCAACAGCTTTACGGAACAAAGTTTGAAGGGGACAGGATGTATGCAGTGACATATTTTCAGCAGGACCCGCTTCATGTCATTGATATCAGTGATCCTGCAAATCTCATTGAACTTGGTCAGCTTGAAGTTCCCGGCTGGTCGACACATCTTGAGATCAGAGGCGACAAGATACTTTCTGTCGGAATTGATGATACTGACGGCTGGAAGACAAAAGTGAGCATGTATGATGTCAGTGATCCTGAAAATCCAAAAGAAATGTCAATGATAGCAATCGGTTCCAATTATTCATGGTCTGAAGCGACTCAAGACTGGAAAGCTTTCAAGATATATGATGATCTTGGTCTTATTCTTCTTCCTGTTAATGAATATGAAGAGAACACATGGAGATATATGTATAAGCTCTATCTTCTTGATTTTGATCTTGAAAAAGGGCTTAAACAGCGCGGTTCAGTCACTTCAGACAGCCCTGTAATGAGAGGTGTCGCTCTTGAAAATGAAAAGATCATCAGCATCGGTGACAGACATGTGATGATGATTGATGCCGCAGATAGAGACAAACCGGAAATACTTTCAACAGCAGTTATGGCATATTATGTTGAAGATCTTGATATATGCGGCGGACAGTTGTGCGGGATTGACAACAATTATTACAGCCAGCCGGCTTCACTTGTAATTTACGAAGCAGGGAACGATACGAATCCTGTAAAATGGAGAAGCGGAAACATGATTGCTGATTTCGGGTATGCTGACATTTTAAAAGCAGGGAATAAAGGATACATGTTCTCCAACTCATACGGATGGTATGACGGAGTTGAAGACGGAGAAATGGCAGACCCTAAATCGGAGACAGAAAGCAGAACAGCGATCAGCTTCCTCAAAATATTTGAATTCAGCGACGGAAAAGATCCTGCAGAATATGCTTTTGTTCCGCTTATGGCTCCTGATGATTCATATAGCGCTTACTTTAACAGCAGCGCCGTGACACAAAATGGAGTTTTCGGAGTAACTGTACAGAGTTGGGATTATTTCTATCCTGAAAGTGACTGCTACGATTCAGAGACCGACTGTGTCGCCAAAGGAGATGGTTACAGCATTTATAATTCGACTGTTTTGGTATATGATGTCAGCGGCGAAGGTCAATACGAATCTGTGCCTGTCAAAATAACGGAAAACAGCAGAACTCTTGATTACGACAATAAGATCATCGCGAACGGAACAACTTTCTGGTACACCGACTGTGAAAGGAAAGGTGTTGATGAAAAAGACCGTGAACTTCTTTACTGCTATGCTGTTCCTGTTGATGTGAAAGATCCTGCAAAGCCAGTTAAAGGGAAAAAGGTCAACATCCCCGGCAAGATCATCGGAATGAGCGATGACGGAAAATATCTCTATACCTATCACTACATGTGGAATGATGAAGTTTCCAAAGATGATGATTACTACTATAACTCCACATATTTCCAGACCCTTTACATTCTGAAGTTCAATGATGACAAGACAAAAGTCAGTGTTGTCAAGAAGATAAGTGTTACAAATGAATACGAGAGCACAGAAAGCATGTACCGTTACACATGGTCTGATTTTATTGTTAAGAACGATAAGGTTTTCATCGGAACTAACGAAACTCTCTATAATTACGAACAGCAGGAGTGCAACTACTGGTATTACAGTAATCGTGAAACATCAATGAATGTCCAGATCTTCAGGGCTGAGGACGGAAAACGGCTCTTCAACAAGTCCTATGAAAACGGTGCGAGATACAGCTCTGTTGAAGGTGGCGGATTCCTTCTTTCGATCGAAGAAAATGAAGATTATTACTACGGTTACACCAACTCTAACAACATGAT
>JAGOEX010000225.1:0-1270 GCA_017997475.1 bacterium | reverse complement strand
AAGATCGCAAAAGCATCATCAGAGATAATGAACGGAACTGTCGTTCTTCACAAAAACCCTCTCTGGATGAGGCTTTCAACATGGTTTTTCAGCCGGCTTGAAACATTCGGCGCATCGTTTTTCGGCAAAGACCTGAAAGTGAATAACGACTGCACAAAATGCGGACTCTGCATGAAAATATGCCCGAAAATGAACATCACCGCAGACACTGAAGGGAAACCCCGGTTCGGCTGGAAGTGCATGATCTGCATGAGATGCATCTACAAATGCCCGAATAACGCAATATCACCCCGTATCATGAAATTTTTCAAAGTAAAAAACTTCTATAAACTCAGCGAGTTACAAAAACCATCCGATTTAACCAACTCCACCGCATTCGAAAAAGGGTTTGGAAAGTATTTCGGAGAGTGAAGTAAATCTTCCGATAAGTTCTGGGATATCTCGGGTGAGAAATTCCGTAGATAGGGAATCTGGTAACCTGGAGTAAAGCAGTCAGTCGTATCTATACGATTTTACAACCCATCAGTATTTCCATCGCTCGGAAAAAAAACATCCTGTTTGACAGATTGAATAAAGGAATTATGGCTTTGTCTCCGACATCAAAAAATATAAATTTTCGCTCGTAATTCTTGTGTTCTATAACTAAATACCCTTTAGAAATATATGTTCTTTTAATTTCATCAAAATTATAATTCACCCAGCCATTAGGAGAAAAAACCTTCATGAATCCAATTCCCAAATAAATAAAAGGTGTCCGCCCTCCTTCACGATTATATATGCTAAAGTCGATAGACCCTCTTTTTTCCAAAAACTCTTCCATTCTATCTAAAAGAAAAATCGTCCAATATTTTTCTGCAAAAACATTCATCCAATACTTAGCTCGATTTCTCCCAGGTAAAACATCACGATAATAAGACTCTTTATGTTCATACACAATCTTGTTGTTATCTTCAAACCAAATAAAGTTGTTATAAGACACATCGTTTTCAACTTCTAAAATTGAAAAAAAATCTTTTACACTATTAAAATTTATCTCCGAAGATTTGACATTTTTATTTCTGTCACCCTCACATTCAAACTCAGCAAATCCGTTAATACCGACATAATTGCATAAATGTTTGAAACCAAAAAATTTAATAATTAAATATATCGCAAGAAAGAAAACAGAAACAAACCCCAAAACAGCATAAATAATTTGAACTTGCACAACATCCACAAAAACAAGGAAACCATTAATCATCGCAAAAAAGACGACCAGAATAACAAAAAT
>JAGOEX010000224.1 GCA_017997475.1 bacterium | reverse complement strand
ATTTTCCATTGTTTAATCCTTACATATCTTTTTAATTATCTCATAGACCCATGCAGTTGTCTTTTCCGTATCTTTAAGCACCTTTCTTTGTTCATCGCCTGTCAGAAAATCTCTTACTGAATCTATCGTGTCAGGCGAAACATTCTCTTCACCGAGTGCTTTCAGTGCCTGAAACACTATTGAGCTCTTTCTGTGTCTGAACCCTGAATTTTTCAGAGCAGTTCTTTTAAAGATAAGGTCTGTATTCCCTATTTTGTATTTTTTTGAAGGTCCTGTTGAAAGATAGACAAATTTCCCCTGAACCTGATTTGACAATCCGAGAATATTCAATGCCGTGTCACCTGTGGGCTGTATCTCCCATTTAAACTTTCCCGCAATTGCCTGAGCAACCTGGTCAATGTCAGGGCTTAAAAAAATGTTAAGCAGTTTGTTAAATTTAGGATAACAGTAAACACCTCTTAATGCTCTGACGATCATTCCGTCACCGTTTAACCGGTGCAGAGTTACATCAATGGCCTCGGGGGAAGCAATATCAAGAAAATCACTTCTGGTAAAACACCAACCCCTGCCATTCCCGTAAATCCTGCTAACTATTTTATTTTTCAAAGTATTCATATCCAATTCCAGACAGTTTCTGTAAGGAATAGTATTCATTTTTACTTACAAAAGCAAGTTTTATAACATTATCACAATGTTGATTTCTACAAAAAAGGGAACAACCTAAAATCCTTTAAAAAATTCCGTTCTGTGAAAATCGGGCTTTTCTGTTTTAATTTCAAATAGATACATATAATGAGGGGTCGGTGAAAGGTCGGCACATTTATAGATGTTGCCAGCAACATTTATAAGATCAGGGTTCTCATCAAAAATGAACACCGTTTTGGGAATGAAAATTTTGATCTGGTAACTTGTGACACTTTCTTTTATGCCAAACGGCTTACTCCCGAGAGTTGATGATACTTTAATCAATTCAAGTGCTTGAGGATTAATAAATTTCCGGTTGTGTCTATTTTCACCATATTGAGCGAGAATCGAACCGATGCAGTTTATTTCAAAGTTGTAATAATTTTTATTATCAAAAGAAAGAAAAAGCTCAACACAGCTATCCTGCCAGACCGGCTGATTAAAACCGGTATTCACAGCCCTGACCGTTGGTTCTGTCACATTGAAAACCGCTGAAATTGAATCAGTTGATATATTAAGATCGCACTCTACTTTCAGATTTTCAATTGGTTTTCTAACCCAGCCCTGTTTAAGAAAATACTTTGCCAAAAATCATTCCAAAGAAAGTTATTGCGGGATAATTATACAGATTTTCTTGAAAAAATTAAAGATTATTTAGGGCAGTCGCCTTTCTTTTCTCCACCCTCTTTTCCTTCTTTGTTCATTTTCTTCTGTTCTTTTTTCTGCTCTTTCTTTTCCTGTTTCATTTCCTGTTTCATTTCTTTTTTCATTTCCTTGTTTTCTTCTTTTGCTTCTTTGTGCTCTTGTTTTTTCTCCTGCTTTTTCTCCTGCTTTTTCTCCTGTTTCATCTCTTTTTTCTGCTCTTTCTGCTCTTTGTGCTCCTGGATCTGCTCTTTCTTCATCTCTTTTTCAGGTGCGGGCTCATCCTGTGCAAAAAGATTAAGACCTGAAAAAATGAACATCAAAGCAATTAAAGAAATCATTAATTTTGCAACTTTCATGAAAACCTCCATCAAATTATTTAAAGAACCGAACTGTCTGTCTGTCAGACATCCATATGACGGCTAAGAATGTAAAAATGTTCCGTATTTTTCAGAATTTGAACGAAAATTCCAGCATGACTCTGTGACGGTCGTAGTTATAGTCATAATAATCAGAAGAATCTTCGCCTAATGTGCTGAAATTATTAAGATATTTGTAGCCAAGCACTATGGCGAGAAAATCTGCCGCATTAAGAACGATTTTAAAAGATGGGGCTATCGCATGATCTATCCTTTTTTTCTTTGTGCCGCTCCATTCATCACTTTCAAAGAAATACAGAAGTTCATACGAAATTCCAGGAATAAGATCAAATATTGAAAGCCCGAGCTTCAACCGGATATTCTGTGCAAACGAAAAATATGAATTTCTCTTTCCGACAGTTGTCGTATCATATATTTCCGTTGAATTTTCAAGGAGATAGAACGAAAACAGAGAGTTAAGCAAAAAAGAGCTTTTTCTTTTCATAAATGTTATGAGTTCGCTTATTTCTGCAGTTATTTTCTGTCCTTCATAATAAATATCACTGAATTCAGAAGGATAGCGGTACTGCCATGAGAGCCGGTACCATCCGGATGAATTGTCGCCCTGATAATGAACCGCTTCAATATACGGTTCTATTTCAATTCTGTTGTAAACTTCATTAAAATCATAAACTGTGTGACCGAAAATAAATCCAAGATTAAGAGCAGAACTGTCAAATTCGTGCTCATATGCAACTTCTGCGTTGTGTGAAAAAAAACTGTAGGATTCATCTTTGAAAGTATAGCTCAGAGCGGCAAAGTAATCGAGATAAAGCTGCTTTACCGGATAAATGAAAAGGTCAGTTGAAAAATCAAGAGAAAAATCTCCAACATTTTTAAGCAGTTCCCTTCTTCCACCTCTGGTTGCACTGATTTCATCATCACCGGGATTTGAATCATAAGATGAGCCGATCGAAACAGACCCGCCCCCATCTTCAACAGCAGCAAGTGATTGAAAACATAGAATTATTAACAGAATTGTCAGGGCATTAAGAATGCTACCTGCCCGATTTTTTCCGTTTTTCGTTTCGTTCTTTATTCTTTTCAAGCTTTTTTTCTCTTTTCTCTTTTTTCATCTCTTTTTCAGATTCCTTTTTCGCTTCCTTTTTCTTTTTCAGTATTTCATCTTCCCATTTCGGCGCATTATCACCTTTTTCAACTTCGACTCCGGTTTTCACTTTAGGTTTTTTGGGCTCCTCCTTTTTTTCTTCACCGGTTAATAGAGTCATTGCGAAAAAAAAGATGAAGATCAGAGCAAATAATTCTTTAAGCATTTATTTCTCCTGTCGCTTTTACAACGATCTCGTGGTTTAACGATCCGCCGTCATATTCAGCAGTCGCATCAATATGCCAAAGCCCTGCCTCAACAGCTTTTACCACAAAAGGTATTTCATTTCTCCCTTTTTTCAGTGCTCCGCTCCAGTTTATTGTTTTGGTGTTCAATATCTCGGGATTTTCCGAATTGAAGGCAAGCCCTTTTGGAAGATTTATTGAAAAATCGACATCATCTACATCATTTTCAGAATCGTAAACAAGCTTTATTGTCACAGTTTCTCCTGTCAAAACCTCAGCGGATGCAATGACAGAGTGCTCAAAATATTCTTCTATTCCATTATTTTCATTAACTATTGTTCCTGCAAAAAAACCTGACGCGAATATAATGATCACCGCGGCGACTGCAAAACCGCTTTTCATAAAAAGGGAGCCGGTTCTTTTCCGCGTCGAAACTGCACTGAATTTAGAAGCCATTTCTAAAGCAAAATTTTCAGGAAGTTTTTTCTTTTTGTAACTTAACTGCTCAAAAAGGGCATCTGCTATTCTTTCCGGACTCTGTTTTTCCATTTTTTCGTCCTCCATCGTTCATAAGACTCAGAAACTACGAGAAAAGTTCCAAATTTCTTTCAATGAGCCGGTGCAGTTCCTCTCTTGCCCTTGAAAGACGGCTTTTAATAGAACCGACCGGAACACCGAGAAATTCCGATGCTTCAACATAGCTCATTCCTGACATCTCTATCATCATGATAATTTCACGATAATTTTCAGGCAGTTGATCTATCATTCTGAGCAGGTTTTCTTTCCTCTGCTCAAGCATTAAGCTGTTTTCAATAGAGACAGATTCCGTATCGGGCTGATCGTCTGAAATATCGCCTTCAGTTCCTGTAATCTCACCGGACTCTTTTCTAAGTAACGATATGAATTCATTTCTGATTATCACCCACAGCCATGAAGTGAAACTGCTTCTTCCTTCAAATGAGGAGATGTTTAGAAACGCTTTGAGCAGTGCATTCTGGAGAACATCGCTCGCCAGATCTTCATTCCCTTTTGTTATCGAAAGGGCAAACCTGAAAAGAACCTGATAATGCTTTTTCACCAGTTTTTCAAATGATCCGCCGTCCCCACTCTTTGATCTGTGAATGAAGTATTTTTCCTGAATTCCCATCAATTCTCCGAAACAAAGCTCTAAGTTGGACAGAGTATATATTAAATTTGTTCCAAAATAAACATTCCCTCATTTTTCAGATTGACCCGGCGCTTACAGCAATTTCTTTGATTAAATAAAAACCTGTGTTAAAAGTCACTATATTTGCTGAATGTTTGATTTTGGGAGTTTCTGCGTGCGGATTCTGGTGAAAACGGCTTTTACTTTTCTTGTCGTTATGATT
>JAGOEX010000223.1 GCA_017997475.1 bacterium | reverse complement strand
TGATGACAACACCTTCTTCCCTTGATTCGACGATCTCTTCTCTATCTGCAGGCATCACTTCCTCAGTTTCAAGGCAGGTGAGGGTGATGGTCACTTTGCCAAAATCCTTCATCTGGAGCCGTGCAAGGGTTCTTGCAATATCCATCGCAACATTTCCACCGCCGATGACAACGATACGGCCAGTGTGGGGAATCTCTTTTCCGTTTGTGATGTCTCTAAGCAGATCGACCGCCTGATAAACAGATTTGTGATCAGAGCCGTCAATTCTCGTACTTCTTCCAAGATGAAGTCCCGTTGAAGTGAATACGGCCTCAAAATCTTTTTTGAGAGTTTCAAAACTCAATGCTTTTCCAATTCTTACATTTGTCTTAAGTTCAACACCCAGATCAAGAATATGCTGAACATCCTTATCTATCTGGTCGTAAGGAAGACGGTATTCAGGAATTCCGTAACGCATCATTCCGCCCGCTTCCGGCAGTGCTTCAAAAATTGTTACACTGTGACCCAGATGCCTGAGGTAATATGCCGCAGAAAGTCCTGCAGGACCTGCTCCGATGATGGCAACCTTTTTGCCCGATTCCGAAATATCGGCATTTAATATTTCCTTATATTTTTCAATACTTACCTGGTCAGCGATATATCTTTTAAGCCAGCGGATCGAAACAGCATCGCCACGGTGGGAAATTGCGCATACAGTCTCGCATTTATGGGTGCAGACCCTGCCGCAGACCTCAGGAAGGGGATTTGTTTCGTAAAGAACTCTGAAAGCTTCTTCTATATCATTTTTTCTGATCGCTTCGATGTAGCGGGGTATTCCCATGTGAGCCGGACATGTTGCAATGCATATTCCGCAACTGACACATCTGTCGGCCTCTTTTAATGCCTGTTCCATGCTGTAACCCTTTACAATCTCTATGAAACTGTCATTTCTTTCATGCGGATGAAGCTCTTCCATGTGAACTCTGTCAAGCGGATTGAGCGTGTAATTTTCAGGTCGTTTGTATCCTTTTTCAACATTATCCCAGTATTTTTTGTCAGCTCCCGGAGTAAATCTGAACGCATCGCTGTCCGCATCAACCCACTGATATTTGTTAGACATGCAAAGAGAGCCGGTTGCACAGATATCAACGCAGAGTGCACACCAGCAGCAACGACCGTAATCAATTCTCGGTCGCAGTCCGCTGTCACCATCTTTTGTCTCAACTCCTTCAACCGGAACCATGTCAATGGCGGCATTCTGGCAAATTGTTTCGCAAGTTCCGCAACCGATACACTTTTTCATGTCGTTACGGTGGAACCCCCTGTATCTGTCGGCAGCTTCGCGGTTGATTGGGTCAAGGATCGTAACCGGCTGTTTTATCAGGTTTTTCCAGACTGATAAGGGATATAATACTTCTTTTATTTTCATTGATCACCTCTCTATTTCAGGTGGATATGTGTGCAGGGAAACCATCAGTGCCGCAGTATCAGCAATATTTACTCCAATCGCGAGCTTTTCCATCAGTGCGACAGCGTGGGTGTAACTCGGACCTCTTACATTTATTCTTCTTGGATACATCGAGCCGTCTGAAACCATGTAATACCCATATTCTCCTCGTGTACATTCGCTTTTCACATAAGTTTCCCCTTTTGGAATTTCCCAGTTAAGGACATTTGGAAGTTCTGCAATGAATTCGCCATCTTGAGGAATTTTATCAAGTATCTGTCTTATCAGATCGACACTCATCAGCAGATCTCTTCTTCTTACATCAGCTCTAGTGAAAGCATCACTCTCTTTTCCCGTCACCGGCTCAAAATCGAGTTCATCATATTTCAGATAGGGGGCATCTTTCCTCACATCCAGCGGAACTCCCGCCGCTCTTGCATTCGGTCCGGTAATTCCGAATGGCTCTATCCACGAAGGGTCGATATATCCAAGGCCCACAGTCCTTTTCTTAAAAACGGCATTGGTGAAAAGAACTTTGTCAACATCTTTCATCACTTGCTCAATATCTTTAAGATTATCAAGAAGCCGCTCTTTGAAACCATCAGGCAGATTGTTCCTTACTCCACCGGGAAGAATGTACATGTGATATATCCTGCCACCCGTAAGTTCTTCAAATCTATCAAGAATATAGTCTCTTAAATAGTTTGTCCACTGACCGATTATTCCCATTCCAAGTGAGCCGGCCGCCCCTCCGAACCACATCAGATAGCTTGCAGTACGGGCCATTTCAAGAGTCAGGGTTCTAAGCCACAGCGCTTTTTCAGGGACGGTAATCCCTGCGAGTTCTTCAACAGCAGTTGCAAAACAGTGTTCATTGAAATCCGGTTCAGGAACACATATTCTGCAAACTAATGGAAAACACTGAATATATTTTCTTCTTTCCATCAGTTTTTCAAAACCTCTATGAAGATATCCGACATGGGTTTTGCAACTCATAACCTCATCACCCTGAATAATGAGTTCAAGCGACATATTTCCAGTAATACCGGGATGTTGAGGTCCCTGCCAGATGTGACTGAACTTGTGACTGGCAAGGTCTATTTTAAATGTTCCGTCAGGGTTTTTCTCAGGGAACTGACTTCTGTCTTCTTTAAAATTTATCATATCAGCCCTCCCTTTGAGGATAAAGTTTCTTTTTCATATGTTCCTCAGGATCGTGAGTTACTCTTCCAGGTCTTGGAAAATATGTTTCCTCAGAGTATTTTTTTGTATCAAAATCTCTACGATACGGTGGAATGTCATGCCACCCTTCAAGGATGAAAGATTCATCAACTCCCGGACTTCCCGGAAAGTCAATTCCAAACATTTCTTTAAGCTCTCTCTGATATGTCGCCGCCGCTTTCCAAAGATCGTGAACCGATTCCATCACCGGCTCATTTCTCGGAACAAACACCTTAAAACCGAGCTCAAATTGATTCGAATTATTTTTTATCAGATATGTAATCTGAAAAAAGCCGTTTTCAAGCCAGTCTACAGCCGTTATCAGAATCAGATGACCAAAGCCGAGATTGTCTTTTGCGAACTTTAAAGCCGAAACAAGATGCCTTTTTTCAACTGTAAGAAAAGCGAGCTTTTCCCGTTTTGGCTCAAAATCTGAAACGGCAAAAAGGGTTTCAAGTTGTTTAAAAATATTATTCATGTCTCCTCCTACCAGTTATAGTCAGGCATGTCCCAGCCCTTAATTATCTTTTTCTGGTTTTGCTTATACCAGTCAAGATTTTCGATGTACTTGTTAGCCCCTTCGCCTTTACCTTCTTTAATTATCTTTTTTAATTGCTCAAATCCTGCAATAAGCGATTCGGGTCTTGGCATACAGCCGGCGATGTAGGTGTCAACCGGAAGATAGTGGTCAAGCCGGTTAATGGTGTTGTAACTATCCCAGTACATTCCGCCGTTGATCGTGCAACTGCCTAAGCCCATTACATATTTAGGATTCTGCATCTGTTCATAACTGCGAATGACCCTTTTTAATGTTTTAACTGAAAGATAGCCCGAAACAACAAGCAGATTCGATTGTCTGGGGGTCGGTCTCCACTGAATTCCAAACCTGTATGCATCAAATCTCGGAGTCATCAGCGGTCTCATTTCAATTGCGCCGCAGCCGGTTCCGAAACCGAGAATCCATATTGATTCAGCTCTTGCCCAGTTAAGGAACTTTTCAACAATTTTATTGCCCGGATACTCAGGATGAGGCCTTTCGGTGCAGAAGTAATCATTCAATGGATCAACTTCAAATTCTTCACCATCGGGACCTGTCACTTTCCGTTTTTTAAGATCGTCCATACTCATATTTTCACCTCACAAGTAATACAGCGATTATTCCGATAACGGCAGGGATCTTGATAAACCAGCGGATAGACTGGTCAACCCTGAACCTCGGGAATGCGACACCGATGAAAATGGGCCACATGTAGAGCAGAAACATTTTTGCTATCATCAACGGCCAGTTAGTCGCTCCTCCAAAGAAGATGTTCACAAAAAGAACCATTTTCGCCATCGGGAAGATCGCCCGGTTGGTTTGAAGAACGGCAAGAAAATTGGAATGGAACTCAGTCGGCGGGCCGATAGGAATTTCCTGAGGGGCAAGAACCACATCAAAAGGGGGTCTCATCATCGAACCGAGCAGTGCAAGAAGTGCCGCGGCAGTTGCAAACGGATTGGTCATGACAGTCCAGTTCATGATCCCGCCCTGCTGAGCGGCAACGATGTTCGTGATGGAGATCGTCTGATACTGAACGGCGACAGAGATTATCGCAAGTATCTGAGGAACTTCAGCCGCAGTCATCTGCGAAAGACCTCTTGTAATTCCGATGGCAGAGTAGGGATGTCCGCCTTCACCAGCTCCCAGAGCCATTCCAAGGGTTCCGAAGAACATGAAATAGCTGATGAGTATGAGGTCTCCTGAAAAAGAGAAGTTCTGAAA
>JAGOEX010000222.1 GCA_017997475.1 bacterium | reverse complement strand
GAAACAATTTTTAATATCGGGCAGAGAATTATGCCGGAACTGACGATGAAACTCTTTCAGACATCATTGGTTTACACAAAGGATATAGCGGAAGACAACATTCACCATCTTTCTCCCAAATATAATACCTCAATAAATGAAATAGCAGGTCATTTTCAGGGCGAAATTGAGAAATGGCTTTCAAAATGTGATTAGTCCACAGTATACATCAAAAAGCCCGCATCCAGCTCAGGATGAAAACAGCCCAGAAAACGACCATAAAAAGTGTTTGAGCTAACCTGCCTGGCAAATCTTTTTTTGAATAAATACGGCCAGTTATGATTCCAAGAGGGATGCCTGAAAGAAATCCGAACAGGTGTGCCATGAAATCTGTATTTTCACTGCTTCCAAGCATGGCGAGAAGCCCGAGCGCCGCACCGAAAGGTATCCACGCATAGGTCTTTTTTTCTCTGAATTTTTCAAAGAATTGCAATCCGGCAAGAACTCCGACCGTTCCGAAAACAGCAGTTGAAGCACCGATGGAATTGTGTGCACTTCCGTAAAAATGGGCATTCAGCATATTTCCGGCAAATCCGGAAATAAGGTATAAAAGCCACGCATAACCTGTTCCGGTAAGAGTGGCAAGTGAAAAAACAGCGATGCCGCCAAAGATTATATTGGAAAAAAGGTGTTTTATATCTGCATGAAGAGTGAGTCCGGTGACGGCTCTCCATATCTGACCGTCAGTTATGGCAGAAGCAGATGATCTTCCGAGCTTGATAAGATCGGCTCCCGGGTTGTCATAAACAATGAAATGAAAAACGGCCATAGCGGCAAGAGCTGAGATGAAATAAAACACATTGACCTTCTGGAATCTTATGTGACCGAAACGGTTTTTTACCTTATCGATCCTTCCGGATCTTTCATATGAATATATCTCATCAACCGCTCTTGAGTGATCGTAAACATTTACTTCAACCACCCATGAACCGAGCCGGTATATGACATTGTTGGAAATATTGAGAGAATCCAGAAGTACCGAATATTCCTCGGCAATCCGTTTGTTTCTTGCAGCAATGAAAGCCGAATATGTCTGAGTTTCAACATTCATGGACGGTTTTTATAAACACTGAGGAGAGAAAATCAATGATGAATCGGGTTTTGGAAAATCTTTTCAAAAAAAAATAAGTGAATATCATTCATCTGTTTTTAGTTTTAGTATTTCAGGATGAGGAGACAGTAATTGACTTTATATATTCTGTTTGCCGTTCTACTTGGATCTGTTGCCGCTGGAATTTTTGAGAGCAGGAAACATCAGGCAAATCTAAAAAAGATATCTGTAAGGATCCATGTGAACGGAACAAGGGGAAAATCATCTGTGACCCGCCTGATCGCCGCAGGTCTGAATGCCGGTGGAATAAAAACTTTTGCAAAGACGACGGGAACCGTTCCGAGAGTTATAACCCCTGACGGCGAAGAATTTGCAGTTTACAGACCAAGCGGGGCCAACATAATTGAGCAGTTGAGAATTGTTAACTTTGCGGCAAAGAACGGAGCGGAGTCGCTTGTCATAGAATGTATGGCTTTAAATCCTGCATATCAGGCACTTTGTGAACTTAAGCTTGTCAGATCAACTATAGGTGTGATAACAAATGCAAGGGCTGACCACCTTGATGTAATGGGCCCTGATGAAATTTCAGTTGCGAAAGCACTTCTTGGAACAACTCCGGTTAATGGGACACTGTTCACTTGTGAAGAGGATTATGTCGAACTTTTTAAATCAGCAGGTAAGGATAGAGGTACAAATGTCGAAATAATAGGCAGAGAGATTTCGGCTGATGTCCCTTCGGAGTGGATGGACGGTTTTTCGTATATTGAGCATAAGGAAAATGTGGCGCTGGCTCTTGCTGTGTGTGAAAAAGCCGGAGTTCCGGCTGAAATAGCGATAAAAGGGATGCACAAAGTTCAACCCGACGCAGGAGCTATGAACGAATATGTTGTGGAATGGTTCGGCAGAAAACTTATATTTGTGAACGGTTTTGCGGCAAACGATCCTGAATCGACAGAAATGATATGGGATATGGCTCTGACAAGGAACAACGGCGTAAAAAAGAAGATAATGGTTGTAAACTGCCGCTCAGACAGGCCTGAAAGATCTGATCAGACAGGATATGCGATCGTCAACTGGGAAAAGGCGGATCATTATATTGCAATCGGCACAGGGACATATATTTTTATAAAAGCGGCTGTCAGGGCCGGTATACCTCCGTCAAGGATTATTGATATGGAAAGTGAGGACGCTTCCCGTATTTTTGAAAAGATCGTTGAGATGTCAAACGGAGCAACGCTGATAATGGGGATCTGCAATATAAAAGGGACAGGAATGGAGCTTGTAAAATATTTTTCAAACCGCTCTCATAGTGATAAGAGGTAAAAAATGGGACAGCTAGTGACTTTATCCATAGGTCTTGGACTGGTGATAAGTCTTCTTTTCAGCGAGTTGCTGGGAGTTGCGGCAGGAGGGATGATCGTTCCCGGCTATGTGGCTCTTCATCTTGACAGTCCGGTTACTGTCATTTTTACTCTGGCAGTTTCATGGCTGACATGGATGACAGTTAAGATGATAAGTACGGTGATGATCATTTACGGAAGAAGAAGAACTGTGATAATGCTTCTTGTCGGCTTTCTTTACGGTGCTTTTTTCAGAAGTATCGGGTATATAGAAACTGTTTCACTGATGTTCGATCTTTCAATAATCGGATATCTTATCCCCGGGCTTATTGCGATCTGGATCGAGAAACAGGGACTTATTGAAACATTCTCGACACTTATAACATCAAGCGTAATAGTCCGCCTGCTGCTCATTTTAATAACAGGTGGGGAGAACTTATAATGAAGAAAGTATATTGGAAGCCGGTAAAAACAAGTTGGCAGATACATGTTATCATTGCGATAGTTTCCCTTATCTGCATTGCTTCCGTTGAACTGTTCAAAATAAAAATAAAGAAATCTAATTATCAGGAAAAGGTTAAAGCGGCACAGTTGATGGATTCTTCAATAAAAGTGCTCAAAAAATACCGTCTTGAGAAAATAGGCCCCATAGATCCTGAAGTAGATCCGGTAGATTCCGGAATAATCGGAACGCTTATAACTCCGATAACCAGTAATTCAGGTGTAAGAGAGGCAAAACTTGCAACAGTCAACCCTAACTGGGCGGCTGTAATGATAGAGATTTTCAATAAAGCCGATATTCAAAAGGGTGACACCATCGCCGCTGGCTTTTCCGGCTCATTTCCAGCCCTTAATATTGCTGTGCTTTCTGCCGCCGAAGTAATGAAACTGAAAGTTGTTGCCATATCAAGTGCCGCGGCGAGTACATGGGGAGCCAACATTCCTGATATGTCATGGCTTGATATGGAAAGAATATTAAATGAAAACAAACTCATATCAAACAGAAGTGTTGCAGCTTCGCTCGGCGGCAGTCAGGATCGGGCAACAGGTATGAGCAAAGAAGGGAAAGAGCTTTTGAGAAAGATAATTGAAAGGAATGGAGCTGAACTGATCTTTGCAAAAGATGAACAGACCAATCTGGATACGAGAATGACTATCTATAATGAGAAAAGCGGAGATGCTCCGATAAAAGCGTTTGTAAATGTAGGCGGAGGAACGATATCTGTCGGGACGAGAATCGGAAAACAGCTTTTCAAACCGGGCTTAAACAAGAATCCGGATTATGAAGCTCTTCAGATAGACAGTGTAATGACAAGGTTTGCAAAGGAAGATGTACCGGTGATACACATGACCAAAATAAGAGCATTGTCAGGAAAATACGGTCTGCCGTACACTTTTTCGATAATTCCCAGACCGGGAGAGGGGGCATTGTTTTCATCTTATGTCTACGATAAAGTTATTGTTTCAGCAACTCTTTTTATAATTGTCGCACTTTTAATAGTTTTCATAAAAATGGGTTATGGCGGTCGCCTTTTCAGCGTTGATAACTCTAAAAAGGAAAAAGGGACATCTGAACCGATGGTCTAGAGAAATTCTGTATTGTTTTAAGCTGCATAGTAAGATATAATGGCTCAGGTTCATTCTTTTGAGGTTTGTCATGAAAAAGATTTTTTTAGCTATCAATTTGATTTTATTCGGAATTTTGTTTACAAGTTGCGACAACACTGATGTTGTTAAAGAGACAGGATGGGTTTTTGAAGATGAAGAGACCTTTGACTGGGATTCCGGTGACTCGGGAAATAGTGGTGATTCCGGCAACTCAGGAAATTCGGGAAACACAGGCGATTCCGGTGACTCGGGAAATAGTGGTGATTCCGGCAACTCAGGAAACTCGGGGAACACAGGTGACTCAGGAAATTCGGGAAACACAGGCGATTCCGGTGATTCGGGAAATAGTGGTGATTCCGGCAACTCAGGAATT
>JAGOEX010000221.1 GCA_017997475.1 bacterium | reverse complement strand
TAAGAGAATGGAAGAAATGTTTTTTGTTAAGCCGATAACTTTTTCTGAAATACTGGCCATTCTTTCATCATGGGAAAAAGAGTTTAATGAATTTTGAATTTTCATGGCGGCAACCTTCTCAAAGTAAATCTTCCAAATAATGATGAAATAAGTTATACTTCCGACGCATTGAACAGGAGGATTTGAGAAAGTTGGAAAGGATAATTACTCAAATTCAAAGGTATTTTAAAGCGAATGTAATTATTCCACGGAGTAAAAACATATGTACTTATGGCGACCTGACCCCTATTGCTTTCCGGAGTAAAAACATATGTACTTATGGCGACCTGACCCCTATTGCTTTCACAAATAGCTGAATTATTCGGAGTTAAGCAACCAGCCGTTTCCAAACACATAAAAAACATTTACGATTCATCTGAATTGGATGAAAAAAGCACTTATTCCATTTTGGAATATATGGGAAACGACGGAAAACAGTTATATAAATCAAGATATTACAATTTGGACATGATTATTTCTATTGGCTATCGTGTTAATTCTGTAAAAGCAACCCGTTAGAACAGTTGGTAAGACAGGCAATCCCACCCAAACATGGAGTTGTGCTCAAAATCCTCACGAAGAACCTTTCAAAACAGCTAATTCTTGACATTCATAAATTCAATGAACAGTTTCCGCCTGCTGAAATCAAGGAATTCACCCATTCCCAGGACAGATTTATTGACAATATCTCTTAAATCCAATTAAATGCAGTGATGTTTTTTTAATTTTTATGGAAGTGGATAAATGTTTCGAAATATACTTGTCAGATATGACGAAATTGCATTGAAAAAAAGGAATCGCGGCTGGTTTGAAGATCTTCTTCTGAACAACATCCGTTCAAGTGTCGGTGAACTGGGTTCTGCCGGAAAATTCAGGGGAAGAATGGGTGTCGAGCTTAAAAGTGAAGAGAGTTTGAAGGAAGTTGTGAACCGACTTTCGTTCATTCCGGGAATATCGAGCTTTTCGCCTGCTTTCAAACTGCCGCTCAGTGCGCCGTGGGATGATATTGTGGAATGTGCTCTCAAGCTTGCCCACGAAGCTTTGTCTGATGGAAGAACCGTCATAAAAGTGATTTGTACCCGTTCAAATAAGAGATATCCGGGAACTTCGATCGAGATCCAGCAGAAACTTGCCGAGTCGGTTCTTACAAACTTGGAAGGGAAGTTCACAGTTTCAATGAAAAAATATACATTCGCACTTGAAATTGAAATAGATACGAACGGAATATTCCTTTTCAGCAGAAAAATAGCAGGGATTAAAGGGCTTCCTTCAGGCTGTGCAGGTGAATATTTATCGCTTCTTTCCGGCGGTATTGACAGCCCCGTTGCATCGTTCATGACAATGAGAAGAGGGGGCCGCATCCATTACATCAGCTTCTATTCTCCGCCTTACACAGGTGAAGAGAGCATGAAAAAACTCGAGGACCTTGCAGGACATCTCAAGAAATATCAGGGCGTTTCGACAAAGCTTTTCATTGCTCCGCTCATTGACATTCAGCTTCTTATCAAAGCAAGATGCCACGAAGGATACAGGACTATTCTGTTTAGACGGATGATGTTCAAGATCGCTGAAAAGATCGCAATCGCCAATAAATTTGATGCTCTTATCACAGGTGAAGCCCTTTCGCAGGTTGCAAGCCAGACAATTGAAAACCTAACCTGCATAAACGATGCCGTAAAAACGCTCCCTGTCATAAGGCCGCTCATAACTTCAGAAAAAAGCGACACTATTGCGATCGCTGAAAAAATAGGGACTTTCCCGATATCAATCAGGAACTGTCCTGACAGTTGTACAGCTTTTCTGCCGAAATCACCGATAATCCGCGGCAAACTTGAAAAAGTGCTTGCAGAGGAAAAAAAGCTTGAGCCGGAAATATCTTATCTTCTTGAAGAATCTGTTAAAAATGTGAGGGTGGTAAATGTCTGAAGAGATGCTTAAAAAATCAACGGTAAAATCACCTTTTGTTGCACCGGTGAAAAAAATATTAAGAAAATATCATCTCCATTCCGTCTGTGAATCGGCACACTGCCCGAACATAGGCGACTGTTTTAAAAAGAAGACTGCAACTTTTCTTATTCTTGGTAATTCCTGCACAAGGAACTGCCGTTTCTGCAATATAACGCACTCCGACGATATTCCTCTTCCTGATGTTCATGAGCCCGAAAATCTCGCATTGGCAGTCAGAGAGCTTAATTTAAGTTATGTCGTTATCACTTCTGTCACAAGGGATGACCTTGAAGACGGTGGTGCAGACCATTTTTTTAAAGTTGTAGAAAAAGTGAAGGAATATTCCCCGCAGACTCTGGTCGAAGTGCTTACTCCGGATTTTAAAGGTGATGAAGAACTGCTTGATATTATTGCAAAATCGCAGATAGATGTTTATAATCACAATGTTGAGACGATATACCGTTTATATGAAAAAGTGCGTCCGCAGGCAGATTATTTCAGGTCACTTGAAGTTCTTTCCTACATGAAAAGGAAGGGTTTCATAACAAAATCGGGGATAATGCTCGGAGTCGGTGAAACAGTTGAAGAGGTCAGAGAACTGATGCGGGACTTAAGAGATGCCGGTTGCGACATAATGACGATCGGGCAGTACTTCCAGCCGACAAAGGAACATCTTGAAGTCGAAAAGGATTATACGGAAGCAGAGTTCAGAATGTTTGAAGAATATGGTTTAAGTATCGGTTTTAAAGAAGTTTACGCAGGAAGATTTGTGAGAAGTTCATTCAACGCAAGTGAGATACATAAGAATGTTTCGGGGAGGGTGATTTGAGAAAAAAACTCATAATTGTAATCCTTTTTTTCACTTTTTTTCAGCTTTCCGCTGTCAATTTCGATCCGGATGAAAGTTATAACCGCTTCATCAAAGGGCACGGAGTCGGTTTTTCGATATTTCCTCTTTATGAAGGAGACAGCACTCTTCTTGAGTTCGATCTTTACGGCAACTTCTATTTCAGCATGCTCAGATTCGGATTCCTTCTGCCGGTGAGATTCATAATTTATAACAACGATAACATTGAGACCGCAGGAAAGATATTTCCGAAAGAGGACTGGGACGATGCAAGGGATTATGTTTCGATACTGACCTTTTTCCAGTACGGTTTCAAAAGCGATCTTTTTTATTTCTATTTCGGTGAGCATAAAAACAGATATGTGGGAAATGGAACAATACTAGGCGGTTACTTCAACAATCTCAAGCTGAGGTTCCCGAAAAGGGGAGTCAACATCGAAGTCAACACCGATTATGCAGGGCTTGACTTTTTCATGGACGATGTAACTCCTCCGAATGTTGTCGGAGGAAGAGCGTATGTGAAGCCGGTCAGTTTCTTTTCAAAACAGAACTATGCAAACAATCTTGAGATCGGTGCATCATATTTTGCCGACATCTTTTCTCCCTATAATATTTCGATTGTTTCTCCAGGCGGTATTCCAAAAAGAGATATCGAAAAATATACGGACCATCTTTTCGGCTTTGACATCTCGTTCAGATTTGTCGCAACAAAGCTGTATCACATGAAATTCTATAGTGATATCAATAAAATAGTTGATGGCGGTTTTGGACTTCACTTCGGGCTTGAGCACGAGTTTCTGCTCCCTTTTTCAACAGATATGAAGATATTAAGCAGATGGGAATACAGAGCGATGGAAAGCAATTACATCCCTTCATATTTCAACACTTTCTATGATACTGAAAGGGAATATTACCGTAACGGACAGACCAAATCCCGTTTTGTGAACGATGCTTCAAGAGAAGGGCTTGACTGGACTCACGGCTATTATCTTGATCTTGTGTACGATCTCACCGGCACTTTTGCGGTCGGGGCATCCTTTGAACACAATCGAATTTATAAAAACAATGTAAATGACGGAAAATTTGACAATTTCCAGCTCAACCTTTTTGTAAACGCCCTCATTTTCAACAGGATAGGGACAGATTTCATAATTACTTTCCAGGACCTCGGTGAAAAAGGGAAACGGATGAAAGATCAACCTTTCTACAACCTTTCGGTATATTATAAGCTCAATGAATACTTGAGCTTAGGATTCTATACCGGCTCCAAGTGGTATCTCGCCTATTCAGGAACAAGCGTGGCAACGGAATCATATTACAAAAACACCGCAGTATATTCAGTCGGTGCATACGGAATGATGAGATTTTAGCAGACAGGGCCTTTTGAAATTTTAACAACATTTTGTATTTTTCTATTTTTTGAATACAATGTTTTAACATTACTGAGTTTTCTGAAATATGAGGTCAAAATGAAAAATACCGGAGCTCTTGTTTTTAAATGCTGTATTTTTTTGTCTGCTCTGTTTTTCAGTTGTGAAAATGAGTTGTCACAGATTGAATTTGACCATTCTGCAAAATGGAAAATGGTTTCTCCAGGAGGGAATCATGTCTGTG
>JAGOEX010000025.1 GCA_017997475.1 bacterium | reverse complement strand
CTGTTATTTATGTTGATTGATGTAATTTTTTTAATTTTTGACAAATAAATATGTTTGTTTATCATAACTAAAGTTGGTGTTGTTATCGCATTTAACAGTTTTTTGAGGTGTAAAATGTACAGAAAACTTTTTGTTGTATTTATTTTTATCGCACTTGCGGTTCCCTTTTATGCCGCAGCAAAGGCGATCGGTCCTGAAGTTTCCGAATACAGAGGACAGGAACTTAAATGGGAAGACGGTGCCTACGGGTATCATGTCATGTTTAAGAGTCTTCTTGAAAACCTTCAGGCGGATCAAGGCAATCCGCAGGCAGATGCCTGCAAAAATTCAAGCACTTACACGCTTGACCCGGCTCATGTTCCGTTAGACGCTCTTGTAAGTCAGGCATTTCTTATCTGGGCAGGTGCTCAGCCGATCGCAAAAGCCAATGACACAACCGATAGTGAAGTTACATTGAGCTATTCTTCCACAGAAAACGGAATAAGTGAAACACAGGTTATCAAAGGGAAAAAGGCATACAAGGTCTCAGAAGCCGCCGGCTTTGAATTTGATGCTTTTAAAGACATCGACAACCCTAATCACAGTTACTTCACATATAGAGTTGATGTGACTGAATTCTTTAAAAACATTCATGATAAAGGGCGAGAACTCGGTCTTGAATATGACGGAGCTTCACTTTACGGAAATTACACGCTCTCAGATCTTGAATGTGCATCTGATTCAAGCTATATCGGCTCTACCGAAATGGTTTCCGGCTGGACCCTGGTCATCATTTATTCTTCAATTGAAATAAGCCCAAAGAAAATTTATATGTATGATGGATTCAAGGCATATTTTCATGAACTCAGTGAGATCGGTGTTACCGGTTTTGAATTTCCGACCGATCCTGAAGTGAGAATAACTCTTGTAACACACGAAGGTGACCCGAACCTTGCTGTCCTTGAAAATCCTAACGGCGGACCGGCAATTCCGGAAGGTCTTCAGGTCCAGGGAGATCAGGTGGGATGGCTTCTTCTGTGGAATGAATGTAATCCGGAAGCATTTGAAACAAACGGAATGACAACTCTTTATTATACAGAAATTTACAATTCCATCTCCTCTGTCTACGGATGGGCTGATGTTGATCCCACATGTGTCGGCGGAGTTCCGCCTGTATGGGATTACGAAGCAATAGAATATGCAATTGATGCAGATACTTTTGTCATGGATTCAGCATCTGATGGATCTTATGCGTCACATTTTAACAAAGGCGGTCAGAAAATCAACCTTAGAATCGGAGCAAACCAGGACCAGATCATTACAAACTTCATGCTCGTTTCCGTTGACACAAAAGCTCCTAAATTTGACATTCCTGGACAGCCGGAGAAGGTTGCATGTACTCCGGCAAACATACCTGTTGAGCCCGGCAATCCTGAGAGCAAATGGTGTGAAGGTAATGTTGAACATACTTTTGCTATCAGAGTTCAGAACTGGGGAGATGATATTACACCTTCAGTAATAGTTAAAGACACAATTCCTACAAATATGGAATATGTTCCAGGATCAACTGAATATGCAACTGAATTCAAAGTCGATAACAACAAACAGATAGCTAAGAAATGGATGAAAATCCCGGACAACGGCGGATTCCCCCTTGAATCAGGTTTCAAAGTTGCAGATAAAATGGATTTCTGTGATGCCGGTTCCGACTATCTTTCCTGCAGCGACCTCATAATGGTGAGATTCAAGGCAAAGGTAAAATCAGGAACTCCCAAACACTCAATTCTGGAAAACACTGCAAGCATCGATTCTGCAGGGCTTTCATCATATAAGACCAACCTCGGCATGCCTGTAAAGCTCCGTCTTGAAACATCCGGGTGCGTTTCAAACGCTGACGATGTAAACCTTGACGACTGCGGCGGAATAGGTGTTCCGGGTTGCGAAAAAGATGAAGATTGTGCTGAAGGATTTAAATGCGATACAGAAGAAAATATTTGTGTTGACAATCAGGAAAAGTGCGAAAACAGCGACATAACCGTTTCGGTCGGCAAAAACAGTCCTGTGAGCGACATAATATTCATCGCTCCTCAGGAAAATCTTGTAGTCGGACAGATAGAGGTCACTAATGCTTCCGGAAAAGAGTGCTATTTCAATCTTGCATCATTAAAACTGAGAATTGATCTTAGTGAAAACAATATCGTTCTCAAAAACATTAAACTCGTCGTAGATGTTAACGGTGACGGCATCGTTGACTCTTCAGACAGACTTATCAGTTCAGTCGAAGCCCTTAAAGACAACTACGCTGACTTTGCATCATCAGACCCGACCAATCGTCTTTGGGGAAATGTGAAGAACAATCTTCTTTTTGTTCTTGATGCCGGCTATAAAGACGGTGAGCAGATAACAAGAAATTCAACATTCACCCCGTCAATTGAAAGTGACGGAATAAAGATCACAGACAGCGGAAAACCGACAATAACAGGACTTCCTCTTGATTTCAGCAAATTCCAGTTCGAGCCGGACGATGCATTCATAGTTACAAAAGGTCCTAACGATCCTGCCGTTCCTGCAAAAAATGAAATGAACAAGACTCTTGACATCCTTCAGTTGAAGGTTGTTTCAAAGAGCAGTGACGATAAAATAAAATCTATTTTTGTAAAAATTCCAAAGGCGACTATGGCAAAATTCGGATCTGCCATCAATAACCTTTCAATCTACGAAGATACTGACAATGACGGGAAAGGTGACACAAAGCTGATCACAGCATCATCAACAGACAGCACCACATCACACGAGTTTAAAGTCGAAATACCTTTTACGACGGATGTTCCGAAATATCTGACTGTCAGAGCATCTCTGAATTTAAAAGACGGAGACTCTTTCCAGATCCAGATTTGGAAAGTATCAATAGATTCCGATAAGGACAAACTGGGTCTGCCGGTAAATTCCAAAGAATATTCCTATACCTGTGACCCTGTTTATGAAGACTGCGGCGGTGATGACGGTGGTTGCTCAATATCATCGATTTCTACTACCGGCATGAATATAACTGAAATCATTTCAGCTATTGCACTCTTTGTTTCCGCTTTCCTTGTATTCTTCAGAAGATCTTTCGGAAAATAATCAGATCAGTTAAGTTTCTTTAAAAGCCAGGCCATATTTACTCCCAACGCTTCCATTGTCCTTACGCCTTCTTCATCCTTTTCAAAATCACCTTTATCCCTTGCCACAGAAAGATTCCAGTAAATTGAACCCGGAACGATCATTTCCATGACAAGAAAAAAATTATTTATTGCCTGAAAAACATTGAGGAATCCGGCTCTTCTTGCTGCCACTACAGCCACTCCTGTTTTTCTTCTTAACAAGTTTCCGTTGGCTCTTGAAACATATCCGGCTCTGTCAATGAAAGCTTTTGTTTCAGCATTGATGGAAGCAAAATATGTCGGTGCGCCGATTATTATTCCGTCAGCTTCGATCATTTTTTCTATCCACTCATTCATCATGTCATCATTGAAAACACATTTCCCGTTTTTCATTTCTTTGCATTTCCCGCAAGCACGACAACCACGGACAATGTTACCGCCAAGTTGAATTAATTCGCATTCTATCCCTTCAGGTTCAAGAACAGAAAAAATATGCCGTATCATTGCAGCGGTATTGCCATCATTCCTCGGACTACCATTAAAAGCCACTACTTTCATATCAATCCTCCCTACAACAGTTTTGTCTCAAAAATCTTATATCCTTAAAATTAAAAGGCAAAATATCTTGAAAATCTGAATGTATTGCTATAACATTTGCAAGTACCAATGAAAACGGAGAAGATCATGCCCGGATTTAAAAACTGGTATCTTAAATGGAAGCTGCTTGCTTTGAATTTCATTATCATTTTTGTTTTCTCGATACTTACCATTTTTACAACACAATACATGGTTTCAAATGTAAGTGATGACATTCTTGAGTCAAATTTAAGCAATATGCTGAGTTCCATTACAAATCAGATCGAAACAATAAGAAGAATAAATGCAAGAGAAGTTCAGGATACACAGGGATTTAACAGAATATTAAGGGAAATCGAGAACGGTCTTAGCGGAACGACAATAAAAGGTGACGGTATCCTTGCTGTACTTGATTCCAATACCGGTCAGTGGATAGTTCATCCCTCTGCGAAAGGACAGAACTGGTCTTCAAAACACGATTTCATAAAAAAGATGATCGATTCAGGCGATGGAATCGTTCACTTTGAAATGGATGATTCAGGAGATAAACATTCTGCTGTGTACAGATCATATAAGCCGTTCAATTGGGTTATCGTCGCCATTGCACCTGTCGACAGCGCATCTGGGTTTTTATTTTCTTTCGGATTCAACAGCGTAATAATATTCATACTTTTCATGATAGTCTACGCTTTTTTTACATATCTTATATCTGAAAAGATGATCATTAATCCGCTTCGCAATATAAATGAAGCTTTCAGAACCGGCACAAAAGGCAACCTTGATGTCATGCTTAAAAAGGCATACAACGATGAAATAGGTGAAATGACTGATAATTTCAATGAATTTATAACTACACTTAAAAACATAATCTTTTCGATAAGAAACACCGCTGAAAGCATCCTCAACAGTTCAAACGAGATCTCCGGAGGCAATAATCAGCTTTCAAGCGCCACTCAGCAGATGGCGTCTTCTCTTGAAGAAACAGCCGCCTCCGTTGAAGAGATAAGTGCATCTATACATGAAACAGCCGAAATAAGTGTCGTGCTTACTGACAACATAACCATGACAGCGGCAAGAGCTGAGAAAGGGAAAGAACACCTTAAACAGATGGAAAAGGCGATAATTCAGGTTAAAGAATCGGGAGCAAGGATAAGTGAGATCGTTGATATGGTTAATTCGATAGCGTTTCACACCAATCTGCTTGCACTTAATGCAGCAGTTGAGGCGGCAAGAGCTGGTGAACAGGGCAAGGGCTTCGCTGTTGTTGCAAGCGAGATCCGTACTCTCGCTCAAAGAAGTGCCGATGCGGCAAGCGAGATAAAACAGCTTGTAGATTCAAATGAAGAGCTCACTACCAATGCCGGTGTAATTACAAAAGCGACTTCACAGATATTGATGGATGTCGTTACCAACATACAGAATAATGCTTCAGAAATGAGAGATATCGAAGGAAGGTCCAAGGAACAGTCTAAAGGCATTAAGCAGATAAATTCAGCGATAATGCAGATGGATGAAGTAACTCAGAGAAATGCGGCACTTGTCGAACAGTTGGCAAGCAGTGCAATGGATATGGCGGCTATATCAAAAAGTCTGAACGATGAAGTTCTCCGGTTCAAACTTAACGAAAATGAGGTCTTTAAACCGAAACCGTTAGTTGTTACTGAATCAGTTACTGAATCAAAAAGGGATCCTTTTACTGTCGGTTTCGACGAAAAAAAGTCAAAAACATTTGAAGAAAGTGATTTTGATTCAAATTCATTTCTTGATGACGATCAGTTTGAAGAATTCTGATCTCTACGCATCGCTTCCGCTTACCTTTCCGGGAACTATTATTGTCACTTCCTGAGTATCAAGAACAGAACCGGTTGCATTATCAATGACATTTATAAATGCCTTGAACATCTTTGCCGCGCCTGTGGATTCAAAACAAGTGTCGTTCTGTGCAACGACTTTGAACTTGAGCTGATTGCCCGGATTTGTCGCACTTGATGTCCCTGTTGAGAAGTTACTGAACCCGTTGTTATAAGATGATCCGTTGAACGCACCGGGAGTTGCTGTGATAGTAGCGGCACATGAATCGACAGGCACATACTCTATTGCCTCAATTTTCTTTAAAAAACATGCTGTGTCGATCGTTCCGCCGTCCCCGTCATCAGCAGGAACTACATATACTGAAAATGTTGCAAATTTTATCAGGGCATCTATGCCGTTAACAATAGCATCCCCAAGTCCCGTACCATTGCTGCTTATATCGTATCTTAAAGTTGTCCTGCCTGCTCCGGCGCATGAAGGAACAACTGCACCTGTAGAATTTGAGAGATCATTGAGTTGATTTACTGCATCATTGTCAGAACCGGAAAAAACTGTTATTACTTTTGCCGATTTTGCCTGAAGAGCTGTAACGGCTTGATTTCTTGTTGCTCCGTCTTCATGACTTGTAGCATCAGTTATGTGTATAAATATCGGAATTGTTCCTGCTCTCCAAAGGAGTTGATTAACAGCACTGTACAAAGACCAGTATCCTGCTTCAGGGTAACCTCCACCTCCACAAGTTTCAAGTCCATTGGCGGCGATCTGAGCAATTGTCATATCAGTAGTAGGGTGTGTTTTTATAAGTGTTATTTCTCCCGGATCTCCAAACTGAGTAACCGCAATTGCGCTGTCACTTATCCTTGTTTTTATCTGCGGAATTATAAAAGAACTTAAAGAATTTCTGATATTAGTTATTTCATCCCACATTGATCCGGTTGTATCAACATTCAGATCTATATCGGCCATTTTGACCTGAGGTGCAAAAGTTAGAATATCATCCTTTTCTTCACCCTGATACGGAAGTTCAAAATAAAATTTGACACCTGTGTCAAAAACTCCGTTTGCGCTGTCACATGGATCTGAGCCGGTTAATATCTCAGCAAGATCACTGAATCCGTCATCATCGGTGTCCGCCTTTGTTCTGCTGTGTATTCCGAGGTTGGGGCAATCTACTTCCTGATTGTCAGGGAGGCCATCACCATCAGAATCAAGATCAAGGAAGTCATATATTCCGTCACCGTCTGAATCTGCACATGGAAGTGACGGGCACTCATCGCTGTCAGATATGCCGTCTCCGTCTGAATCATCGTCAAGGAAATTGGGCATACCATCCTTATCCGTATCCTTCGCAGTTTCATAAACATCGGGGACACCGTCATCGTCACTGTCGGTGTCAATATAGTCAGGTGTTCCGTCACTATCAGAATCTATGCATGGATCCGAGAAACACTCAACATTGTCAAGCAGTGCATCACCATCACTGTCGTCATCTCTGTAATCAGGAACTCCATCCGAATCTGTATCTCTGCAAGGAATGTCCGTACATTCTGTGCTGTCGGAAATACTGTCGCCATCGCTATCCGTATCAAGATAGTCTGATGTGCCGTCTTCCTCTGTATCAACTTCAATCCCGTTTGCAACTTCAATACAGTTCGGAATCCCGTCTCCGTCAGCATCGGCCTTGCACCAGCCCTGAATGTTCTCAAATTTTCCAGGAATCGTATACTCTGTTCCGAAGCAGTCACATTTCACATCACCTTTGGGAGCCGTTCCATTGTCATCGTCACTTATGTCTGACGAATCATCTCCCGGAAGTCCTCCATTATCAGGCAGACCGCCACTCCCGTCATTATTTGAAGATTTTGCACATTTTTCTGTAGAAGTATCACAGACATAGCCGTCCGGGCAGTCAGAATTTGAAATGCATTCCTTATCTAGTATCTCGTCCCAGCCGGAATTGCCGCAACTTATGAAATAGAATGCAGATATGAATATAAAAACACAAATTAAAATTATTTTGTCCTTTTTCATCTTTTCCTCCGGTAAAAAATCAACACACCAGACATAATTGTATTTAAATATTAGAGGAATGCAATACGAAAACTATCCTGCGGACTCTTCCGAATCATCCAGAAAAACTTTTAACATGCTTACATACAAGGAAGGAGGAAGGATCAATCCGGCGGCATCAGGAACATCAACAAGATTTTCGGCCTTAACGATCTTCATCTCTTTTAAAGAAAGGTCGGGGTTGAGAATAAAGACCGGCGCTTCATCACTGAAACTTCGAAATCTTCCTCCTGATATGCAGAATTCGTTTGTGGAAATGATTTTCATAATATTTCCGGGAGGATAGATTCCGGCAACACCAACAAGCGCTTCAGCTATCTCTCTTCTGAATGCACCTTTTTTAACATTTCTCAAAATACTTCTCACAGCTTCATGCCTTGAAAGAAGGGGCCCTTTATACCCAACCCTTTCAGGCCATTTTTTGGTTACACTGTCAAAATAGCTCACAACTTTTAAAATATCTCCCGATACTGTTCCTGAAGTGCTGTTGCCCCTCATTATCCCTTCATCGCTGAAATCTGTTATTCTCAAAGAAGAATTCAATGCGGCTTCAATTCTGCTGTAATTAAAATCATCCATTCTTGAAAGTGCCGTATAACCTTTTGTAAGATCATCTGCAAAATACTGGAAATATGCTGAGATCGCTATTCTTTTAACAGTGTGTATATCAAAATCAAGCTTCAGGGCGATCATAGTTGAAAGAATCACCCTTGCGGCAGCCGAAGCGCCTTTGAATGAACCTTTATACGCATTTACTGATGAAAGAAAAAGAAGCATGTTCATTTCATTGGGATCTTCGCTGTTCTTCACTATGGAAATAAGATCCTGTACATTTCTTTCAATTATTCTCAACGGTATGTTCTCAACTGCATCGACCATTTTCTTATATTCAAGATATTCTGAACAAAGGGTTCTGTATATCTTCCTGATCTTCTCCGACACGCTGTAAATGGGAAGATTTCCCGACTCTTCAGGATCGTATGGAAATATCTCTATGTTATCTAACCGAGGAAGATCTCCCTTCACCCTCTCGAATGCCTGTACTTTCGGTTCTCTCCCGACAGGATATTTTCCTATTACCCTGAAGAGTTCAAGGATCTCTTTATCTGTGACCCCTTTCTTAAATGTTATACCTGCAAGGCAGAGAGAAAGAAAAAGATCGTAAATATCCTCAAAGTATTTGTCGTCCTGTCTTTGACCCCTGATCCTGACTTTATCAATTTTTATGTCAATTCCGTCAAAAAGTATTGAAACCTCATCCTTTTCAAAAAAGAAGAAGTCAAGAACCTTGCGGAAAAAATTTATCTCTTCATCTATCCTTTCATTTTCACCGCCATACATTTTTACAGTTTTCCAGAATGTAAACAATGATTTGGAAAAATTGTAACGCCACTTTTTAGGAGATTTCTCAAATTCCGGTTTGTTCCTTCTTTCCTCCATCTATAATTCCCTCCCCTGAAGAATGGCTTTAGTTTCATCATTGCCGGTCTTCAAACCCTTTTCGAGCCATCTTTTTATTATCTGATTTTTCTGTCCGACCGATCTGAAATAATCAAATACTATTTTCTTTACCGGAGCATATTTCTTTTTATTGAGGAATCCGCCCTGAAGAGTGAAAAGGTATTCCATCTCTTCAAGCATACTCGTGACAGAACTTCCTTTTACAAGTCCGAGAAGGAGAAGAATTTCATTTTCTCCGAGTTCAAGAAATTCAGGGCTCTTCATTCTTCTTATTATCTGGGTTGCAATAATCCCCGGATCATCAATTTTATTAAGTGACTTGAGCACCGTAAGACGCAACTCAAGATTTTCAGAAAAGATCATGGTTCCCGGGAGATCGAAAAATTCTTTTCTCTGGGAAGCAAGAATTCTGTCAATATACCTTTCATAGTCAGTAAGATTGAACCTGTTTCTGTTGGATGGCTTGAAAATTTCATTGAATATCGCTTTTGCCTCCAACCCTTTTACTCTGACAAGATTTTCAACTGCCAGGATCCTGACCTCTTCATCCGGACTGAAAACGGCTTTCTGCCAATACTCAAGATTCTCATCGGCATCATACAAGCTCAGAACTCTTGCCGCTTCGACCCGTATCTGTTTCACCTGATGGTTCATAACATCTCTGACAGAAGGAAGGAATTCGGGATTGAATGCAAATCTCAGCATATAAAGAAAGTTCCGTGCGATATGCCAGTCTTCATGTTTTACAAATTTCTTTGCCAACTCGGCATCCTTGAAGTTTTTTGCTATCCCCTCAAGACAGTACATTCTTGCATCTTTATTCTCAAGTTCACAAAGTTTAAGGAAAACAAGTTCAAAATTAGTTGAACTTACAAGGTTGACAAGATCTCCGAAACTTTTTGTCTGGGAAGAGTCCATTTTCCCTGCCATTTCAAACATTTTATTAACAAACTCTTCGGCATTTATCCTTTTAAGAACTTCTTTGACTCTCATGAAAAGAACTTCGTCGGTATTTGACAGTTCCCTGGCAAGCTGAATAAGCGTGTTAACATAGACTATGCCGGAAATAAAATCACCGTTCTGGATATTTCTTATGGCATATTCACACACCTTATTGACAATGTTCCTGTTGTTTTCCTTATTAAGCCCGGATGATATAAGTGCTCTGGCTTTATCAAGATATTTCTTTACGGTCAATTCCTTCCCGCTCTTTTCAACCCATTCAGTAAACTCACTGCTTCTGGTCTTTCCGATGTTGTCAAACTCAGGAACTATCTGGGCAAGTTCATGAAAACTTCTCGGTCTGCACGAAAAAAGCACTTCCGGCTTTACCGGCTCGAATTCGGACTTAAACCCGTCATCACACCAGGGCTCAGGATCACCCATGTCAGGATCGGAGATCGTTCCGATGTGATTGATACCGTAATCCCACAGCCGCGTATTAAAATCATAATCAAGCAGTGTATAATTCAGCGTCTCCTGAATGACGGCAAAGAAATCAATGATCTCCTGCGGAGTGACACCCTGAACAAAATAAAGCTCTCTGATCTCATTGACGAGAAATATATTCCTGAATTTTCTTTCACCTTCATCAAAAAGCTTTATTTTTTTGTCCTGATAATAGAATCCAACCTTTTTAGTAGTTACCGTTGCATATGGAAGAGTATTGTGAATGACATCGAAGTTCTGTTTAATGGTTTCTGTAAACTCATCAAATATCTTGTCCCTGACAGAATAGATCTCGGTCATTTTCGATATTTTGACAAGCATTGCCATTATCGATCTGACTCCTCTGTACAACTGCTGTTTCTTTTCAAGCGGAATTGATTTGAAGTATTCCGCCATCTCCCTTTTTTTCCCGATGTACAGCAAATCAACCTCCGACAGAGAAATTTATTGCATTAATTTTATCACTAACAGATTTTTATTCAAGTAATCGTTTTGATCAGTGGCTTGAGCTTTCTTTCAGGTGGATTTCCATCGATTTTCTGAGTTCTGCGGCTTTTTTGAAAAGGTCATTCCTTGTGATGCGGCTTAGGAGGTCTTCTGTTCTTGGATAGTTGCCTGTCATGAAATTTGAATATGCGAATGCATAAATTATATCTTCGTTTTCAAGTAGTCCTGCCCTTGATGCGTCGCTATACATTGCAACAACAGACTCGAACTCTTCAACTTCTATAAAATATGCAAGCCGCTGTTTTAATTTCTC
Organism: bacterium; assembly: GCA_017997475.1. Taxonomy (GTDB): domain Bacteria; phylum UBP6; class UBA1177; order UBA1177; family UBA1177; genus JAGOEX01. Next base: position 10,393 of record JAGOEX010000025.1, on the reverse strand, counting down.
TTTCTGGTCGTCTATCGACATGTTGAGAAACAGTGATTTCAAAAATCTTTTTGCCCTTCTATATAGTTCAGCAGTCTGAGCAGCAAGTGTTTCATCACTGACCGAAACTGTTTCAAGAATGGCGGCTGAGGTAAGAAGTGAGCCGGAATCGTGGTAACATCCGGAAAGTTCAAGCCGGATATTTCTGCTCTCAGGATAAGTAAGCGCCCCTTTTTCAAGAAAGTGGAGTGCTTTTTTGTATTCACCGCTTTTTCTTAATGCCCTGCCTATTGTAAGAAAATCGTTTTCATCCATGCTGTGCTTAAGCATGAATTCATCAGCCCGAAGAAGTGCAGTAGAATAAAGCTTGAAACCGATAAGGAAAAAAAGTTCCTGTCTTAAAAACTGCTTGTCATCCGGCATTTTTCTTCTCGCTTGAGCTATTACTGAATATGCCTGCTCTTTTTTATCAATATTCCACAAACTCTGAGCAAAAATTCCGTAAAGAGCAGGATATTCATTCAGGATAGCTATGTTCTTTTCTATCACTTCAACTGCTTTTTTAAATTGCCTGTCGCCGTAATATGCCTGTGCAAGATAAACTTTTACGACTATTTCTGTCGATCCCGCCGTAACAGCTTTTTCAAAATGAACTGAAGCAGTTGAAAAACTCTGTTTTTTTAAGGCAACAAGCCCCGAAAATGTGTAAAATCTTATAAGTTCTTCGTTGTTTTTCAGTTTTTGCGCTTTATTTTTCAGCTCCTGTTCATCAACGCTCATCAGTGCCGCTTCAGCTCTTTCATAAAAGCCGTCCCTTATGAGAAGAGCGGCAAGCGCCAGATGATCAACTTCATTTTCACCGTTCTTTTCTTTTGCAGTCACTGTCGAAGGCAATGCAAACAAAAGTAAGATAAATAAAAACTGTGTTATTCGAGTTTGAACGATATTTTCTGTTTTGCCCATACTTTCACCTTTTTCCCCTGATAAACTGCCGGTTCAAATTTCCAGTTTTTAAGTGCCTCCATCGCCGATTCTTCAAAAACTCCGCTTGGAGAGCTTTCAAGCACCCTTATATCTTCAACATTTCCTTCTGCCGAGATGAGAATGTTGAACATAACATATCCTGTTATCCCCTTTTTCCTTGCCTTTTCAGGATACTGTGCAGGAACTCTTGTCCCTGCTACCGGCTTGATATCAACGCTTTCAGCAGTCATTACAACATTATCAACATTGCCGATTATTTTGTCTGTGACGATAGATCCGGTATCTATTGCAAATTCGGGAAGTCCGAAATCGATGCCCCCTGAAAAACTTGTGAGACTCGGAGCAATGGATCTCACACTTCTTGAACTGGTCTGTTTTGTCACTTTCCTTCTTTCAATGTTTCTTTCGTTCTTTTTCTTTTTCGGCTCTTTCTTCACTTCAAAACTTGTTGAAGCGACTTTTTTTTCCTCTTTCGGTGCTTCTGAATACGAATTGATTATAAGGATCGTAAAAAGGACAAGCACTGTTCCGAGCGTCATTGAAATAAAAGCCACGAACACTCTTTTAACTTTTGAAATATGTTCCATTTTTACATTCCCGCTTCAATATCAGTTGCAACTCCGACATCTGCCGCACCCGCAAGCCGGCACTGGTCAACAACCTCAATCAGTTTTTCGGAAGCTATCCTTCTGTCTGTGACGACAAGAACGCTTTTTGATGCCCCTGACTTGAACTGTTCCCTCAAACGGCTTTGTATGACCCATGTTCTGACGGGATTTCCATCCATGAAAACATCCCCGTTCCGGTCAATAAAGATCCTTACTGCTTTTGTCGAGGCACTTACAGCACTCCCTGCTCCCGGTCTTTCAAGATCAACTTTCATATCTTTCTGGAAAGTTGTGCTTACCATGAAAAATATTAACAAAATAAAGACCATATCAATGAGCGGAGATATATCTATCCCCTGGGAATCATCGTTCTTTTCTCTATATCTCATCCGTTTCTCCTTTAATCCTGCTTTCGGCACAGAGAATATCTTTGACCTGTGCTATCTCTCTGAGTAATGAGGTCTCCTTCCTTTGCAGCATCCTTCCTGCAATGAGTCCCGGCACTGCAACTGCAAGTCCCATCTGAGTCGTAAAAAGTGCCTGCGAAATACCGCCTGCAATGCCGCCCGATTGAGAGTAAAGCGACATATCACCAAGGGAATCAAATGTCTCTATCATTCCTGTAACAGTTCCCAAAAGTCCAAGAAGAGGTGCGGTTATTACAATTGTCTGAACAAGCACACGGTATTTTGACATTTCCCTGATAAAAGGAAACAGAGCGGCATCAATACCGTCCCTTAATTTTACCGACTGACCCTGCGACACTTCAAATGCCTTTGCCACAGCACTGTCAAGAATTCCTCTACTTGTCCGGATATTATGCTCTTTTCTTCTTCTGATAAGCTCTCTCACAGATCTTTTTGTTCCTCTTTGCAGTGTATAAAAACGGTATCCGAGTGCATACCAGAGAACCGCCGTAGAAACGGCAAGAGGAGCCATTACAAATCCACCTTTTGAAAGGTAACTTATTATCTGTTCGAGCAAATTACTTAACAATTTCACACTCCCTGCATTCTTTAGTTGCACTTCTGAAAAGATTTAAAACATGAAGAGCCGCCTGCTCCATGTCACTTTTGATGTTGCCCGCCCAGCCCGAAAGAAGATTTCCGAAAAGAAGTGCCGGAATTGCAACGATCAAACCAAGCTCAGTTGTGATCAGTGCCTCTGAAATACCGCTTGAAAGAAGTTTGGGGTCACCTGTTCCGAATTCTGTAATAATATCAAATGTCGAAATCATTCCGGTAACAGTTCCAAGAAGACCAAGCAGGGGAGCCACCGAAGCAAAAACAAGTATCAGCGAACCAAATCTGTCAAGCCATGTGTTTTCATGAAGAATTGCTTCAGAAATGATATCTTCGATGTGTTCGCTGTCTTTATCCACATTTCTTAAAGTCGCGGCAACTACTCTTGAAATAGCCCCTTTATTTGTGTTGCAGTAAGCAATTGCAGAGTTTATATTCCCTTCCTTTACATACCCTTCTATTCCTTTGATGAGCTTAGCCGTGTTGCCCGAAGCACTTCTTAAAAATGCCACTCTCAGAATTATAAGAAGCAATGTGAAAAGTCCGAGATACATTATCACCCATGCTATTGCTCCGCCTGCACGGACAACATCGATAGGTCCTTTCGATTTTTTCTGTTCAGCTTCCTTTTCGAGAGATTCAAAAACAAACATTTTAACTGTTTCAAGATACTTTCCATCCTTTATCCCGGCGGCGGACGCAGGATCGCTTTCATGCCAGAGCTTAAATGCAAGATTTCCCGCCGGAGCAAGAGACCCCGAAAATTCAGGACTTACACCGAACGCACTTATTGCACCGATCTTAATGATATCACCATTAACTGCTTTTCCGTCAACAAGATAGAACTCACCGTTCTCCTTTTTAATAGAAGAAAGGTCGTTAAGTGTCTCAACAGATCTTTTGAACATATCTGTCATTATTTCTACACCTTTACTCTTTTTATCATCATCGCTGAACTCATTTTTAAATCCGTGCTTGGAAAGAGTGGAGCATGCCTGTTCTATCGTGTTTGTAATAACTTCTTTATTTTCAACTATTTCCGAAGTTTCCCTTTCGGCTTCAATGAGAGCAGTCTGAAGCGAATCTGAATTGATCGAGAGTTTCAAGAATTCATCCTGAAGAGCAGAGGTCTCTCTTTCCCCTTTTTCTATCTGATTCTCACTATTCTTTTTATATTCATCGAGCATTTTCTGAAGTGCTTTTTTCTGCTGTTCGAGGAATGCAAACTCTTTTTTATATGCGTTTTTAAGATCGCTGTTCTTTTTTGCATCTGAGCCGTAAAGAGATAAATTAGAGATAAGAATTGAGAAAAGAATTGCCGTAAATATCAATTTTAAATTCATTTTTTCACCTCCATTACGCCCAGTACCGGAAGCTCGAAGAACCCTGTTCTGATCTGTTTTTTCAATGAATCAAAAAGTGACGCGACAAGTTCAATGTGTTTTTTCTCTGTAAGGGGCCTGACGATCCATTTTCCGCTGCTTTCTCTGGCAAACATTCCGTAATTACTCTCTCCGTAATGATAATAAGCCATAATCATTCCAAGCCGCGCAATTGTAACAATCCTTTTTTCACCGTTTATTTCCATCGGCTGGGAAAAAAGACCATTCTCACGGGTAAGCCGGAATTCATCTTCGTAAAATGACCAGAGCCGCGAAACAGCTCTGTAAGAAGATATCGCACCATTATTCATCTGATCAGATATCTCGTTAAGGGCGCTCAGCCGTTCCTCAACTTTGAAAGGAAGCGAGTTCTCAATGTGTTTTTTCATTATTTCAACTGAATCAAGCACTCCGCTTTTTATTGTCTCTTCCTCTTTGCCCGGATTTCCTCTTTGAGCTTTCTTTGAGGCAATAGAAAGGTTAATCTGTTTTATTTTGAGTGTTTCCCGCTGGATCTCGTTGCTTAGTTCCGCTTTTGAAAGTTCAATTGCTCTCATTCTGTTTTTAAGAGCGTTCTTTTCAATGTCGATCTCGTTCTGCAGCGTTTCAACTTCACCTCTTATTTTGATGAGTTCGCTCGTAAGATCATTTAATTCATCCGCTTTTAAAGAAGAAAAACAGCTGACGGAAAGAAGCAGCATTAACAGTAACTTAACTTTATTTAAATAAAACTTCGCAGGGGGCTTCCCCCCTGCGTTACGGATTATGTTTATTTTCATAACTTATTTTCCTGAGATTAGTTTTTAGGAAATTCCGTCCAGCCCTCTGTCCAGTCGACATCTTTGAATGCACCGATATAATCAACTGCATCAAAGAAACTGTCATCGGGCTTCACACCGTTGCCAAGAGCAGGAGAATCTGATTTCGGCAACCATCCATCAAGTTTAGGATCTGCAACAACTGAATTCCCTGTCTGCCCTTCAAACCAGAGTTCAAGTGTCTGACCGCTTGTCGGCCAAGCATCTGCTATGGGATTCTCTTCTTCATCTTTCTCATCTTCCATGTCAAAATTCTTTGTGCATGAAAGGATTGTATTTTTGAATCCGAGTTTTCCTTCTTCAGCATATTTGAATGTCTGTTCTTCATCAATATCAAGACATTTCGGATTTCCGGTGACAAGAACATTGTGAAGCTTTCCGCCGGTTCCTGCTCTGAAGATCATTCCTGTTGAAGAATTTGCGGTTCCGATAATGGTGACATTGGATACTGTCGGCATCGAAACAGGTGTGTCGTCAAGCTGTTTGTCATTAGTGTCCGCCTCAATACCTTTGTCTGATTCGTCTTCATACTGCTCAATCATTACATGCTGAATTTTTCCGCTGAATCCGAATGTCCAGTCAAGTGAATCATCAGCAGCGCCAGTAAGGAGGAGATGTTTTACATTAACTGTTCCGCCGAAAAACTCTATTGCGTCATCATTTCCCATGTGTATATGGACATACTCAACAGTTGTCTTGTTTCCCACACCCTGAAGTGTAAGACCGTTGAACTCTTTTTCAGAATTGATCTTGAACCCTGTGAACTCAATTCTCACATATTTCAATGTTCCGCTGTTATCATCAGCTTTATCTCCGCCGTACCACTCAACACCGGTTTCCGCCTGCCTCTGGCATGGAGAAGTTTTTCCTGCACAATTAACAGGAGCCCATCCGTTTACAAGAAGTCCGCCCCAGTCGCCTCTTGCTCTTTCGCCATCTTCTTTTGCAGATGTGAAAACAATCGGTTTTTCCTTTGTTCCTTCAGCCATGATCTTGCTTCCAGTGCAAGCATGATCAACAAAAAACCGAGAATCTTTTTTACCTTCATTTTTCTACTCCTTAGAAAAAGTTATCGTTTTACATAACGCTCAATGAGCCGGAAAGAAAGTAAAGCAGAAGTGTTAATATATGATTAGGAAGCCATTAGAAAACAGATTGGATAAGATTAGAAATCAGTTACTGTGGATAATAGACAATTAGGGAAAACCCGCTTAGCTTCTTTCATAAAATGCCTTATCCGCACAAGTTGGAAAGCTTTCATGTTGTGCGGACAATTGATTTTAAAACTTGCTTATCCGCACAAGTTAAATACAATGAAATTTGAAAAAATGTTAATTTCAAGGGAGTTACACATGTTTATCGGAAGAAGAAATGAGCTTAATATGCTTGAAGAAAGCTATAAATCCGACAAGAGTGAGCTTGTTGTAATATATGGGAGACGGCGAATCGGTAAAAGCCGGCTTGTCAAAGAATTCGGAAAAGATAAAAGCCATTTCTTTTCATTTGAAGCCCTCGAAAACAGCAGCATGGCTGAACAGATGAATCATTTTGTAAAACAGATGTCGGGGCAAATTAATGATCCTTTTATCAACAACATTAATTTTGATTCATGGCATGATATTTTTTCCTACCTTACAACAAAATTAATAAAAAACAGCCGCAGACAAAAAAAGCTTGTTGTTTTCTTTGATGAAATTCAATGGATGGCGGGGAAACGAAGCACTCTCATTTCATTGATAAAATATTTCTGGGACAAGGAATGGAAAGATCAGAACATAATGCTGATCATGTGCGGCTCAATTGCATCTTTTATGATTGATAAAGTAATTAATTCAAAAGCATTGTACGGCAGAATGACAATGGAAATGCACCTGAAAGGACTTCAACTGAATGAAATTCCGGCATTTTTCTCATCTGACACCAGCAATGAAGAAATTATTAAATATATTTCTGTTTTTGGCACCGTTCCAAAATATTTTGAAATGATCGACAAAAACCGTTCATTTGAACAGAACATCAACAAGCTGTGTTTTTCCGGTAATGCCGTGATGATAACAGAGATGGAGAAAATATTCTACAGTCAGTTTCAGGAAGCTGCAAACTATATCCAAATTGTTAATCTGCTTAAAAAAGGAATGCTGAACCTAAAGGAAATTTCTGAAAAAACAGGCATGCCTTCCGGTGGCGGACTTAAAAGGTATATTGAAAACCTCGAAAAGGCGGACATTGTAAAATCATTCGTTCCCTGGAATAAAAAGTCAGACAGCAAAATCAAAAAATATTCTATCATTGACGAGTTTTTAAATTTTTATTTCAGATATATAGAGCCGAATAAAGTGGATATAACCGGAACAAACAGAGGAAATTTATTTAAATCATATACTTCAGATTCGTTTGCTATATGGCTCGGGCTTGCTTTTGAAAAAATGTGCGTCAAACACTCTATTTTTCTTGCAGATATTATGGGTTTTAAGAACGAAGTAGCTTCATCCGGATCACATTTCTCAATTGATAACGACAGATTTCAGGTAGATCTTATTTACAAAAGATTTGACAAGGTTGTTACAATCTGTGAAATCAAACACCACACAAAGGAATTATCGGCAGAAATAATAAAAGAAATGGAAAGAAAGAAGCAATTGTTAAAAATTCCACGCGGATATAGCGTCGAAACAGCACTTATCAGCACTTACGGACCTGACAAATCGCTCAAATCAAGCGGTTATTTCAACCATTTTGTTACAGCACAGGACATTTTCAGCAAAAGATAAAGGAATCATTCAACTCGCATGGAAACTGAAGAAAGTGAATTGATACAGGTGGTTAGCCGGCGTCTCACTCTTCACACAAAGAAATCGGGTCTTCCAGGCATTCCCATCCTTTTTCAGGATCGGGACATTTGCACCATTCAATTTCTTTATCATTTTCACATGTAAGCATACTTATTTCACCGCTTTCACATGTGCCGCAAGACATTTCATCACAGGCAACATCACCATACTTAGTACAGACACAAAGATTGCACCAATCTGTCAGATTATTATCTTCTTCATAAACCTTTCCATTGTAAAAACAGTTGATCTTTTCAAAGGAAAAAACTTTGTCTTCCTGTTGTTCAGCCCAGTAGAAATCATAGTCAATCTTTATCTTTTCAATATTTGTAAGATCATGATCTTCTGAACTGAACTCCATTTCGATTCTCATTGGACAGTCACACCCCGGAACACTCCCGTCCATGATGTTTACCGCTTTCAAATACACATTGAGCAGAGTTTTGTCTGTTTCATCAGGAACTGCCTTATAATAAAAATCGTTTCCGGCACAGTAGAATTTATCCTGATAATAAAACACTATTTTGTTTTTGCTCTTATCAAACAAGCTCACTTTCTGAGGAACTGGATAGTAATCTTCCCCTTCTTTTCCCAAACAACCACTGAGGACACCTTTTGTAAGATCTTCATCGTCATCATCAGGATTTTCTTTTTCGTTGTCGGTTTCCTCGCCGTTTTTTCTATCATCTGTGTTATCTTCATTTGAATTCTGAGCTTCATTATCACATGCGGCAAAGAACATCATAACAGCAAAAACCATAAAAATTCCAAGCACTTTTCTAATCATGACTTCCTCCGGAAAGTTAATTAACAAAACATTATAACTTTAGTACAATAATTCCAGGATTTTATTTATGTTTTGTCAGAGAAAGCCAAAAACGGTCGCAGATTATTTTAAGTCGCCTAATTTCGCAATTATCTCTGCGGCTCCTATATCCATTCTTGCAAATCCGAACCATTTTTTGCCGAGATCTTTCAACGATGCACCGAAAAGATAAAGGTCTTTACCGTCAATAATCATGAAACGATCATGGGAATAACTGAATTCCTTTATTTCTGCTGGTGGAAATTGTTCGTTGAATTTCTGCATATCGAGTTGAAGCTGTTTTGAACGGTTTTTTGTGAGGATTTTGAGCACAACTCCCTGTTTCCGTTTTGAAAAAAGTGTGAGGACTGTATCATCAACATAATTGTCAATCAGGATGATCGATTTTTCAGCAGAACGGATAATATCTGAAATGAATTTGTGTGCGTCAAATATTTGTCCGTCAAAAAAAATACCTTGTTTGGGTTGAATTTGTTTTGATTCAATCGCAGAAAGAATCTTTTCAATTTTACTGTCTGTTTCCAATTTGTATTCTATCTGTTTTCTCTCAAGTGTTTCAAATTTCTCAAATATTTCGTATGTGTCTTTAAAATAACGACGCATTGCAACAAATGCTTTTATGATATTTATGCTCATTTTAACAGAAGCATCGCTTTTCAAAACATTTGCAAGCATCATAACGCCATGTTCAGAAAAAACTCTCGGTAAATATTTTTTGTGCTTGCCTTGACCTTTTTCTAAGGTCGCAAAATGCGACCTTAGAAAACCGTATTCCGATCTTGACAGAACAAAGCTGAATTCATCAGGAAATCTGTCAATATTTCTTCTGACCTGCTCATTCAATCTTTTAGTTTCAACACCATACAGTTCAGCAAGATCACTATCCAGCATCACTTGCATTCCTCTGACTGTGAAGATTCTGCTCTTAATATCATCAATCTTTATCAACTCATTTCCACCCATTTCCTGACTCCAGAAATTTAGTCACCAATAGATAATGCAATAATTGAATTAAATATGCAAAAAATCAGATACGATTATTTAAGTCAACAGAATACTAAGAAAAACGGAATGGATTCAGGGTGTTGGGAAGGTTTATGCGATGATTTTATATGTATTTACTGAGATCAGATCTCTATGAATCTTTCAGGACGAATATTTCGTCTTTTTTTCTGCAACTATATATGATTTTTCACTATTTTTTGATTTATCTGCATTCTTTTCAACAGGGTTTATTTCAATTCTTATGTTGAAGATGTTTTGAAGTTTTGCAATTGTTTTCATGTTCAGGAATTTGTCTGACCCGAAAAGCTGAGTCACGAAAGCTTTAGATGTTTCCATTTTTTGCGCAAGATCTTTTCTGCTCATTCCTCTCTTGTCCATAATATCCTGAATTTTAAAGAGAAACTTCATCTGTATCTTCATTGCATCAAATTCAATCTTTTCATTATCATCAACCGGCGTGAGTGCAAAGTTGAGAGCTTCCTCGATTTTGAGCTTTTTTCTTTCACTTGAACTCATATTCGTATCCTCCGATCGTTTTATATTTCTGTGTCAATCTTTTATCATTTTTTGAACTCTGCTTTTTTTCAACTGAAACAACGACAACCTTTTTATCTGAAAAGAAAAATTCTTTGCATATCACTCTTCTTTTACCGAATTTCATTGCTGTCAAGCTCCATTCTTTATACTCCATTTTATAGTGCATATCATCGTATCTGTTGTTCATTACAACTGTCAACACCGAAAAAAGTTTTTTTCTGTTTTCCATAAAAAGCTCTGAAATTTCCGCTTCATTTTTCAAATCAACATAAATTTCAACTTTTGGCTTCTCTTTTTCAAAAACTTCAATGAACTTGTTAATTTCCGCAGTAATGTTGCGGCAACTTCTCTTGATAGTTAACTGATTGGTTAATTTTTTGCAAGTTTTTTCTTCTCTGCTC
>JAGOEX010000220.1 GCA_017997475.1 bacterium | reverse complement strand
TCAGAATTGTTGGAACTACTGCGATTCTATAGTAGTCTGCGGTCTGTATGTCCTCTGTAACATCGATCGATTCAAAAACGGCGTCTCCTTCGAGTTCACTGCGAACTTTTTCAACTTCCTTTTTAACCCCTTCGCAAGCTCCGCAATGAGGAGAAGAAAAAGAAATAACCTTAACTCCGTCAGGAAAGTCACCGGCTCCATTTATCCCGGCATTATCATCTCTGCTCAGAGACAGATTAAGCAAAACCACGCCGGACAGCAAAAAAGCGATTAACAGATAAGAATAGTACTTCTTCATAATTCCTCCACAAAAAAAAGACAATAACTGCATACAATAACCGTGCCTGAAAAACCGGTTGAAAAACGAACTTTAAGAAATAACTTGCATTAACTTATCTAATTATGTTATATTAACTTGTTTTTGTTAATTAACTTTAAGGTGCCACATGAAAAAATGCATGCTGATAGAAACAATACCTTGCGGGGTGTTCGTAACCGACAGAGATTATAATGTCCACTTCGTAAATGAAACAATGCTTGAACTTGCGGGAGTTACGAAAAATCTTGTTTCAAGACGGGGTATCGCCGCTTTTGAATTCAGAAGATCGGGAGGGGAACTTATGAAACCGGATGACAGCGACTGTCTGTGCAAAAAGGGTGAGAAGGTCATCCAGCGGCATCTTTACCTGTCAAAAAAAGCCGGCGGGCTGAGGCCTGTTTTCATTTCCGGCATAAGCTCATCTTTTGAAAAGATCTCTGATGCCATTATTTTCTGTGTAACTGATCTCACACGGCTTGAAGGATGCAATATTCTTCCTGCCCTTGAGAGATCAAAAACACAGTTTCACAACATGATCGGTGAAAGTGAGCCGATGAAAATGCTTTTCAGGCATATTGAGCTTGCTTCAGCGAGCGATGTAACAGTACTCATAACAGGTGAAAGCGGGACGGGAAAAGAACTTGTGGCTTCAGCGATACACAACGAAAGTTCAAGGAGAAAAGCCGCTTTTATTAAAGTCAACTGCTCGTCTTTGGCTGAGAACCTTCTTGAGAGCGAACTTTTCGGTCACGCCAGGGGTTCTTTCACCGGTGCGATAAGCGATAGACCCGGAAAATTCGAAGCGGCCGACAAGGGGACCCTTTTTCTTGATGAAATAGGTGATATATCTCCTTCAACGCAGGTCAAACTGCTTCGGGCCGTTCAGGAAAAAGTTGTGACAAGGGTCGGAGAGAACAGGGAAAGGCGGGTTGACATCCGGCTCATCACTGCAACTAACAGAGATCTAAGACAGATGGTTGAGCAGGGAAAATTCAGGGAGGACCTCTTTTTCCGGCTCAATGTTTTCCCTTTGAGAACGGCACCTCTGAGGGAAAGGGGTTCAGACATCTTTCTGATAACGGAGCATCTGATCGAAAAACTGAACTTAAAATATGGAAAAAGTGTTTCAGGTATGAGCAGGTCAGCTCTGCAGATAATTATGGACCATCCATGGCCCGGCAATATCAGAGAGCTCGAAAACGCACTGGAATATGCCTTCATTTTCAGAAGTGACGGTGAGATAACATCAGCGGACCTTCCCGAAAGCATCATTTCATCAAAGACCGTGTATACTGCAGAAACCATTGGAAACGGCCCGAAACAGAATAAATTCAGCAGAGCTCCGGTAAACGCTGAAGAACTTGCGCAACTGCTTAAAAAGTATAAATCTGCAAGGAAGGATGTTGCGGCACATCTTGGGATAAGCACTGTCGCTTTGTGGAAAAAAATGAAAAAATTCAACTTGTTATAAGGAGTCAACATGGACACAAGAACAGCACAGTATCTGAGCGATTTTTTAAAGCACGATGCCGAATATCTTGACGGGTTAAGAAAATCAAACAGGAGTCGTAATGATATCCAGCCCATGATCGAAATGGAAATCGGAAAACTGCTGATTTTTCTTATAAAACTTACAAAAGCCAAAAAAGTGCTTGAACTTGGCACAAGCAACGGTTATTCAGCGCTCTGGATGGCACACGCTCTGAAAGGAACAGGCGGACATATCACCACCATTGAAGGTCACGATAGAATGGCTGAGGAAGCACAGAAAAACCTGAATGAAGCAGGAGTTGACAATGTTGAGCTCATCAAAGGAAAGATAGAAACTGTTCTTCCTGAACTTATTGCAAAGAAGAAAAAATATGACCTGATCTTTCAGGACAGCGGAAAATATCTTTATCCGTTAATGCTTGAAAATACTGTGAAATTATGCAGAAAAGGGGGAATCATCATTGCTGACGACACCCTTTTCAGGGTCATTGAAACAGTAAGAAGCGGACTTGGCGACTACACCCACGACTATAACAGAGCCGTTTTTGCACACAAAAAACTCTTTTCCACAATTTTGCCTATCGGACATGGATTGACAATGAGTTACAGATTGTAGTGTACAGGTTTTTGTCAAAGCTGATTTATTGTCATAAATCTCATAAAGCTGATGAGCGTTGAAAACGGATGGGGAGCTTCGAGGATATATTCAGAACTTCTTAAACTGGGGTTCACTGAGTACAATCTTTCACAGTCAACGGTTGCCCGTTATCTGAAAAAACTCAGATTGAATGATCCTGACGGCAGAAAAGCTCAGTTGTGGAAAACTTTTCTGCATAATCATAAGAACGAGATTCTTGCAATGGATTTTTTCACTGTGCCGACAGTGACTTTCAAGATTCAGTATGTGTTTTTCATTATTCATCACGGGACGAGAAAGATCATTCATGCGAATGTTACCGAACATCCCTCAACCCAATGGGTGGTTCAGCAGTTGAGAGAAGTTTTTGATTTTGAGCATGGTTTTAAATATCTGATCCATGACCGAGATTCCATCTTTTCCGGAATGAAAACCGTTCTTCCGGGTTTCGGAGTTCAATCGTTAAGAACTTCTTTCAAATCTCCATGGCAGAACGGCATTGCAGAACGGTTTGTTCTGACTGCAAAAACTGAACTTATCCACAATGTGATCATTTTCAATCAGCGACATCTTCAACGGCTGATGAAGGAATATGTCGATTATTACAATAACGACAGGTGTCATCTTGCCATCGGGAGAGATTCTCCGAACGGCAGAAAAATTCAGAAAAAACCTGATAAAGGAAAAGTGGAATCAATCCCTAAGCTCGGCGGACTTGTTCACAGATATGAGTGGAAAAAAGCTGCTTAACTAATTGATTCTTCAGCATTCTTCAGAAAATTCATAACAAGGAAGCTCTGCCAAAAAATGCTGAAAATCCTGCTTTTTCAGGAGTTTTTGTTGTTTTCCGGTTTTTAGTGAATGAATTTCAAATTTAAAGCAAAACCCGACCTGATTTTCACTCAGAAACGCCATTTTTTGCTGAAATTTCTGATTTTTCAACCAAATCGCAAGTTGTTGATATCATTGGCGGATGGTGTTTTGACATAGGACAGTTTTGACGACCTCTCCGGTTGATGCGTCAACGATCATTCTGATACTTCCAAGGTGATCTTTGATGACTCTGTACTTCGTGCCATCTTTCAGGATGTAGTCAGGTGAATTCACTCCAAGTCCGTAGATATAGGTTTCAAGCGTGTTGCCTGATCCGTCAACTTTGGCCACTGGTGATAACTGCCCTGTGTAAATGAGTCTGTATTCCACGGTTCCGTTCACCTGCTTAGATATCAACCGATTCCTTCCCTTTCAAACAGTTTTTTGGTGGGGTTATAAATGTATTTTAATTTTCTCAATGACTTAGGACCGTTTTTCAATAACTGCTTATTGTATTCATCCTCTGAAAACTGATTTCCTTCCTCAAGCAGCTCCACTGTTATTTCTTCAAATTTTTCCCATTCGACCTTTGCCTCGATTGAAGCAGCATCAAATTTGAATTTATCTTCCAGAAGCAGTTTCTTTTCCCTATCATTGATTTTAATTTCAACTGTTTTTTCATTCTTATTGGTAAATTTCTTTTCGTAACAAGTGACTATTACTTTTCCATAGTATTCCCAATTGTTTTCATGTGCCTTACTTCCAGGTGGAAAAGAAAAGCCCTGAAGAGTATAATGACTTTTACAGGAAAAAAGAGCGAATACACATAAAAACAGAAACAACGGTTTAAAAAACCTGGTATTATTTAATTTCACTTTTCTATTCTCCTAATTAGTTAAGTACCACAAATATCTTGACATTTTATCCAGAAAGTTGTCCAGCTTATCCATAATAATATCATCCCAGTCAACTCTTCCGTTTGGGGCTTCTGGATAATCAACACCGGCTTGCTCAAATGCATTTTCAAGATCAGAATGGCAGTCATTTATCCAGGGCACCCACAACCAATTGTTCCAGCCTTTAACAGCCATAGGGGTCAGGGCACAATATTTATATATATGTTCATTCATTCAGCAGTTTTTCCGTAAGGCCATAGGGGTCTAAGGCCATAGGGGTAAGGCCATAGGGGTCAGGGCGCAA
>JAGOEX010000219.1 GCA_017997475.1 bacterium | reverse complement strand
TAAAGATCGTCAATGTACTGTTCCGGGATCTGTCCAAGCGACTGATGGAGATACATGTTGCATACTTTCGCCTGTCTTGAGACAGAGGGAAAGTTCGCAAGCTCGGAACACATGAATTTCTGGACTTCATCGAGTATTATGAAAATGAACCTTGAGCGGTTTATCTTAAAATTGCTGTCAAGCCGTTTGAGTGAAGTTTTCTGCATCTGAAGCAGGAGCACTAGCCCGATAAGTTTTGAAATAGTTCCGAAACTTCCTTCCGGGACATTCACAATGATTATTTTTCCTTTATTTATGGCATCGACAAAATCAAATGGCTCAGGCGAAGCGAAGAAATTCCGGGTCTTTTCGGAAATAAGGGGTGATATCATCGAGATCATCCCTGAAAGGTGTCCTTCATCGTCCCGGAGCGTTTTTTCAAAGTATCTGGCAAGTTCAAAGATCTTTGAACTGAAATATCCTTCCGTGTTTCTGCTTTCACTTACATATTTCAATAAATTTTTCTTCAGCTCAAATTCCGACATCCAGTTATAGACTTCAACTATTGTGACTGCCTTGAAATTGAAGAATTTAGATTCCTCAAGATAAATGTGTCCGGGATTTGACTTATCAAAAAAATCATACCGCCTGTCCCTCTTAACAAAATAATCAAGGAACTGTATCGAGTTACGCAGGAATGTTTCCTGATAGTTCTTGAAAAATTCATTTACATTGCCGCCCTGAAAGTTTGAAAAGGCAAGCGAGAGGTTGTTCGCCGTAAGGAGCGGATCTGACATGTCAAGAAGGTTGCCGCTGATCCCGTTCTGGCCGATTATCATTATATCTTCACGGCGGGGGTGAGCCATTGCATCTATCATATCGGCAAGAACACCTTTGGCGTCAACTAGAAAAACCGAAGGTCTTGTCTCAGTGGTATCACAAAGGATCTGCTGTAAGGGAGGGATGACAAAGGTTGTGGTCTTTCCGCTCCCCTTCCCTCCTATGACATGGAAGTCACCGAAAAGACTTTTCGGGTCAAAATACAGAAATTGCGGATTTATGACGGCTTCGCCGAAATCTCCCTGACGGACTCCGAGCAGTAGCGAATTGTTCCTTATATTTTTAAAATAAGGTCCCCTTCTCCACAAAATGAACTGTTCAAGTGCAATGTAAACAGTGAAAAAATATCCGCAGAACATCAGCAGAACCGGTACGGCTGCCTCAAAATCAAATCCCTGAACAATAACTTTTTCCAGTCCGTAATAAAGATAGACCGAAAGGGCGAACATCACTCCGCCGATAGAAAAAGTTATGGCGGGATATTTTTTCAGAACGGTTTTTTTCTGCTTTGAATAATAGATGAAACTTATGACCGCAATAAGGATGGAAATTACAAGAACTGAAAGGAAAAAAACCGTTAATTCAAAGTCATGTGCCTCGATGGTTTTCAGTAGTTTTAGCTGAAATTTGCCGAGTGCAACGGGGCTGTTATCTTTCATCTGACACCTCTGTTTATTATGCGGTCAAGTTCTTCATAATACCGGTACTGTATTCTTATTTCGCTGAAATAATTATGCTCGTATCTCACAAGATTTCCTGAATTATCTGTTATGCTTTTTCTGTAATTTTTAATCCGGTTTTCAAGTGTTTTTAAAGAGTTTTTGTTGCCTGAAATTATGTAAAAAAGACACCTGTCTTTCAGGAGCGGAAATTTTCCGAATTTCTCAAGAATTCTGAATATTGAATCATAGGGTTTCATGCTCTCAATTATCACACAGCCGAGCCGTTCCGCTCCCCTGTAATCTTCAACTATTGAAAAGTACATTCCCTTGCCGGAATATTTCTGAAAATAGTCTGGAAAATTCTGTACCAGACGATCTTTTGTATATGGAATTACATAGTCGGAAATGTATAAAAGCTGCATAGCAAAACTGTAAATAAGGTGGTGTTCATTCAGTCCTTCAAAGTAATAATCCCAGAAAATTTTTTCGTTTTCCGGGGTGAACATTTCTTTAAATATTTCCTTGTAAAACCGTTCTCCCTGAAAGCGGTTGTATTTCCCCTTAATTCCGTTTTCCTTTAAATATTTTACGACTCTTTTTCTGAATTCAAGCTCGCCTTTTGAATTAAGATCCTTTGACTTTTTCCATCTTGTATTATGATATTCATTTATGTATTTATCGGGGATTTTATAGATGTAGTTTGCCACTCCTTTTTTAACAACATATTCCAGTTCGTTTCTTCTGGAAAGATATAATAAAAATGATCTTCTGCAAAATATTTTATCAATAATCTCGCCGTTAAATATTCCGCCTGTCTGGGCGATAAATTCAAGAGCTTCTTCCGAACTACCAAGTTTCATTTTTACCTTATTTTATCAATTATTCCGCCGCCTGAAAAATAGTGCATTGCAGCCATTTTTCCATTAACTGTATCTGCGCTGTAATTTGATGTTACTATTTCAACTGCCACAATTTCGCCGGCTGAATTTGTATAACATCCGTCAACTGTCTGGATCTCTCCCGACTCGATCTTTTCTTTCGGAATTCCCAGTTTTTCATACTGCTCCGCCATCTTCCCTTCGTGTACCCATGTGCTCCTTTCCTTCTCGGAAAGTGACATGTATTTTTCTGAAAGTTTTATATCGTGTGCAAGCTGTCTCGGGTTGTATTTATAGAGCTTGTCAACCATTGCTGATTTAACGAATTTCTTTCCTGTCCGGGTAAGTCTGACAACTGTAATTTCTTTTCCGTTTACCACATAGGATTTGCTTTCGATCATCTTCATGGACTTCATCCGTTCATAAGAATTTTCTGTAAATGCGGCTTTAAATTCTTTCACTTTTATGATACCGGTATTTGCAAGTCCACGGAATCCGTTCACTTCGGATTGTGAATAATTGCCGACCTGAAATTTACTCCAAGTATAAGCCATATTACAAAACCTCAAACCGTCTGAACGATAGTGAAGTGGACGATGCAATCCGCCCTACCGATAACAGACACGGAGTGAATGTTAGGCAGGTGGGGCGGATTGCTTTTTCATGTCGGAGACCCGTAGCCGTAAGGCTCGGAATCTTCTTGAATTTTACCACTTTTAGAAATTCACTCTTTGTTCCTATTGAAAACATTTCCAATTGGAACAAGAAAAATTCCCGACAACCGCTATTCTTCTGTTTCATCTTCCTTCTTCTGTCTGATTGCAAATGATATGTCAATATTGAGTCTGTCTCTGTGCTTTGCATCTTTAATAAGATGCCTGAATTCCTTCTTTGTCTCTCTGACTATTTCATCTGTAAACTGAATGTCTTTAAAAAGATTGAATATTCTTTTTGCCATGTCTTTAGGTGTAATTTCTGTGCTCTTCTGTTCCTTCTCAAGTTCCCTGTCGTCTGTCAGTTTTGTCCGTGCTCCTTCGACAAGTCTGTCAATGTCCGCTTTTGTCTTTCTTCTCTTGAGCATCAATGCTCTTATCATTCTTGAGAAAAGAAGTTCCGCCTCCATTTTCTTCGGGTGGTCGATACAGTAGTCATTGTAAAATTCAACAAGGGATTGTGCCGCCCATATTGACGGTGACGAGTCCGCTCCGAACCCTTTATAAATTATGTACGGTTTAAGTTCGGCAGTTTCAAAAAGAGGACCGTTGTCCTTTTCCCATTCCGCAAGATCACCTGTCTTTGACTTTAAAAATGCGGCTACCCTCCCCTTCTCTTTTTCGGTCATAAGATCCTTCTTTGAATCGGCGAATGAATTCAGTGAAACAAATGTCTCGGCGTTGTTTTTATTGTAGATCAGATCCGCTCCTGAAAAATAACATTTAAAAAGTTCATTATCAATTATCAGATTTGAAATTTTGCCCGCCCATGTTTCATCTTTGCCGAGTGCCTTTGAGATCTGCGACTTGCTGTATTTTTTTGAATCGACAAGTGACTTCACCGCAAGGTATGTATCAAAGGTGGTTGATTTATGGACTTCGTTCAATATGAGCTGATTGAGTTTAAAATTTTCAGAGTCTGTGTCGAGATTGTAGCTTGTGTCGATTATGCAGTCGAGTTCACTGAAATTAAACTTTGTATCCCTTCCGCTTTCAACGATGTTCTTTGCCGCTCTGAATCTCCGTTCACCGTTCACGATAATGAAGCGGTCAGTCCCCTTCCCTTCCTCGATCTTCGGAGTCACTGTAATCGGTTCAAGCTGTCCCTTTTCAAGAAGACTGTCCCGGATGTCGTCAATGTCTCCGGCAACATCCCTGTAATTCATTGCCTCAAGTTTTTCAATTGAGATCTTCATTAACTTTTTTTCATTAGTTTTCGGTGTAGCCATTTAAAAATCCTCCGTTTAAAAGATAGAACATATTCATATTAAGAAAACAGATATATATGTAAAGATTTTTTTACTGTTTTTTACAATTTAGATTTTTAAAATTCTCAAATCTCTTAAGGACTGAAACAACATACTTTTTTGTTTCAGGATGATCGTATATTCTGCCCGCTAAAAGGCCGTCT
>JAGOEX010000218.1 GCA_017997475.1 bacterium | reverse complement strand
GAGGACAAGAAAGTTGATATAAAGACCTTTCTTGACTATTCATGGTTCAAAAATGATTTTGAACGGGGTGGACTGACACTCGGATTTCTCGGCAGGTTCAACCTTGATGAAAAGAATCAGCACGGCATCAGGACCCAGCTTGAGTTCAGGGTTCATCATGATTCCTATCTCCCCTCTTTCTTTGATACTTTCTACGATATTGAAAGAATGGAGATGCTTACCAACATTTACGGAAAAAGCGGTTTCCAGCCAGATGGAAGATCGAAATATTATCATCTGATGAACGATTCGTCAGACAAATGGGTCTTCTCGTTCTACGGGGAGTTCACATACAGCTGGAAAACATGGATGGCGCTTTCGCTCGGATATGAACAGCTCCCCTCCTCTTTTTCACTTTTTGCACACTTTGAACTTCCCGATCTGTGGATACTCAAGACCATGCTTTCATATTACAGACGGGGAATCGACTCTCCGTCTGCGATATTCAAGGAAGACCGGGTAAGTTCACTTTTCAGAGCTACTGTCAGGTTACAAGTCCTTCCTATCCTTTATATTAACGGATATGTCGGGAAACACTGGAGTTTCTGGAGTGCAGACAATCCAAGGCCCGATGACAACCTTGAAGGACATTACATCTCTTCTTGGGACTGGGGGTTTGACCTTGAATTCGGATACGAATGGGGTCGTGTCGGAAAAGGAAAGAAGAAAGACAAAAAGAAAGATTCAGCGGATGAACTTCTGAAAAAGGAGGAATAAGTTTTGAAAAAAGGATTGTTTTTATTAATTGTTCTGGGATTTTTTCAAATCTTTGCAGGTGATCTTTTCATTAACGGTGTGAAAGCAACCGGAATGAAGGACACTGAGCTTAAGAACTGCAATGTAAAGATCGACAGTTCGGGGAACATTCACATCGATGCACCGGGGGTGAAGATCGTTGATGAATCGGCAAAACCTTCAAAGGAATATATCATTTCGATCTCTTTTGATAAGCCGCTCACTAATGATTTTGTTTTTTTCATCAACGGCAAGGAAGCGGTGAAAGTTATGAAAGGTCAGCAGGATTCGATTCTTGAGATAAATCCATTCCTTAAGAAAGGAGAAAATGTTGTCGCATACAATTCTGTTCCCAATCCGGAAGTGATAAAGTTCACGATCGTTGCAGGAACCGGAATAAAAAAGGGCAGCTCAATAGAATTTGCACCGTTTGCTGAACATAAAGGTGAGATCAACAATCTCGGAGCAAGCGGAAACTTTAAGATCGTTGCGGAGTAGATAATGAAAAGAGTTCTCTCAGTTTTTCTTGTTGCTGCGGCACTGTTCTCCTTTTCGTGCAAATCGGCTGAACCAAAAACTGTCAGCGATGAAAAAAAGGCCGACAGTTACTATCAGATGGGCCTTGCCGCATGGAATCAGGGCGATTACATTAAAGCGACAAGGGAGTTTTCAAAAGCCATTGAAGCGGCTCCGGAAATTCCGCAGTATTACAACCATCTGGGCATGGTCTATCTTCAGGACGGGCAGTATGACAAAGCTGAAGAAAATCTAAAAAAAGCGATGACAATAGATCCTAAATATTCCGATGCAAGAAATAATCTGGGCGTTCTCTACACACGGCTTGGCAAATATGATCAGGCACTTGAAGAATTGAAGAATGTAAGTTCCGACGCTCTCTACCCTTTTCCTCATTATGTCGAAACGAACATAGGTATCGTTCACAGACTTCAGAAGCAGTATGACATTGCGGAAAAGCATTTCAACTCAGCTATCAAAATGAAGGGCACTTACTGTGAACCTTACAAAGAGCTCGGTGTAATGTACGATGAACAGGCGCTTTACGAAAAGGCGGCTGACAATTATAAAAAAGCTATCAGTTTCTGTCCCTACTATGTTGAGGCATTGTATCGCGGTGCTTTAAAAATGTATATGCTCAAGCAGGAAAAGACCGGAGAGATATATCTTCTGCGGTGTCTTGATGTCGACGCAAAGAACATTAAAGAAGTCACGATCCCCTTTCTGAAAGACTGTCTTGATCTTGCCGCAAAAGTGGGTGTAACTTCGGATATGCAGAAATCCAAAAAGAATAAACAGCAGATAGATTCGGAATAATGGATACATTCAAAGGAACGATCGTAGCCCAGACAAAAGCTGACAGAGGTTTCTGGTATACAATTTTCTCAAATGAGGGAACTCACCGTTTTTTTTCGAGGAAAGAGATCTTTTCACTTTTTGAGAATTGTGAAGTGGTCCTCGAAAAGAAAAATAACTGCTTCTTTGTTTCAGATTATTCCACACTTGATGAAACTCCGCCTCTCAAGTCTAGACCTGACAACATCATTGCCGCATTCTGGCTTTCCCGTCTTGCGGACTCGCTCACATTTTCAGATAGTGCCGAGTTCGATTTCATTGAAAAATGCCGAAATGCTGTTGCAACTGATTTCAACAAAGTTGCTCTTGACACCATTGAAAACCATTATATTCAGGTTTCAGGATACAATTCATCTGACGAACCCGAAAAGATCATTCACGACTGTTTTTTCAGTTCAATAAAACTTAGAAGATCGCTTATAAACCAGATATCATTGAGGAAATAAATGATTCAGCTCCCGGAAATTAATTATTCAAAAGCCGTTAATTTTATTGTCAATTCTATTCAGAATGAAATGAACCGCAACGGTCACTCAAAAGCAGTTCTCGGTCTTTCAGGCGGTATTGACAGTGCGTTTGTGGCGACTCTTGCGTCACTTGCCCTTGGAAAAGAGAATGTTACAGGAATATTGATGCCTTACAAAAGTTCAAGCCGTGCAAGCGTCGAAGATGCTATGAAAATGGTTCATCATCTTGGAATAAACCATGAACACATTGAAATAACTTCCGCCGTTGATGCAATTGCTGCAAATAATATGGTGAATCCGGAAATTTCAAGGCATATCCGGCTTGGCAACATCATGGCAAGGGTCAGAATGATAACCCTTTTTGACTATTCATCAGCTAAAAAAGCGATAGTTTTCGGAACAGGGAATAAAAGCGAGATAGAACTTGGATACTTTACTTTGTTTGGAGACAGCGCTTCTGCAATAAATCCAATCGGTTATCTTTATAAAACCGATGTGTTTAAAATTTCAAAATATCTTGGTATTCCTGAATCGCTTATAACAAAAGCTCCGAGTGCAGATCTTTTTGAAGGTCAGACCGATGAATCTGAGATCGGATTCAGTTATGCCGACATGGACCCTGTCATTTATGCTCTGACAGACCTCAAAATGAACCCTGATGAAGTTATAAAAGCCGGTCACGATGAAAAACTCGTAATGGCTCTGAATAAAAGGATTAATGCAATGTCATTTAAAAGAAACATCCCTGTCATTCTCAAATATGAGTAATAATATCAAAGATATAGCCGTTTTCGGTGGAAAATTCGATCCCCCTCACCTTGCCCACAGAATGACGATAGATCTCGCACTTGAAAAATATAAAATGGATGAAGTGTGGCTAATCCCGAGTTTTAACCACCCTTTCGGATTCAAGACGACATCTTTTGAACACCGCCTTGAAATGTGCAGAATTCTGGCAAAGCAGTGGCCTGAAAAAAGGATAAAAGTTCTTGAAACTGAGCGGGAGATCAATTCCGGTTTTACAATTGATGTTTTAAAACATTTTTCGAAACTGTATCCTGAATATAATTTTCATCTCTTCATCGGTGCAGATAATTGGAAAAACAGGGAGAAGTGGAAAGAATTCAATGAATTGGAACGAATCTGCAAAAGCATTAAAGTGATCGGTCGAGGAAAAGATAAATTTGACGGTTCCGCCCTTCCCGATATTTCAAGCACAATGATAAAACAGATGATTCACGATAAAGAGCGTGTTGCCCTTCTTCTTCCTGAAGGTATTGAATATTACATCAGAAAAAATTCTTTATACATTTAATTTGACACCGCTTTGTTTTTTCCTAATATGAACCCGTAATTCGATTTTTTATTTCTGGAGGGAAAAATGAAAAAGTTATTGATCGTTGCTGTTTTCGGAATTATTCTTTTTGTTTCTTGCGGAAGCGAAACAACTCTTGCAGATGCACAGGAAGATGCCGCCAGAGTCTATTGTGAAAAGCTTTTTACTTGTGATGAAGGTATTGCCGCTAGACCGATGTTCGGTGGAACAGAGGCAAAGTGCAGAGAAGCTATGCTCGCACTTATGGAGCAGGAAGCAAATGATGATCCATGCACAAATTTTAATGCTGACAAAGCTGATGAATGTTCAACATGTTCAGAAAATCTGAGCTGTTCTGAAACTTTTCCTGCTGAAGAGGATGTGGAAGATCCATGCCCTGTTTGTGATCAGGTTTGCGACTAATTTAATATTCTCTTAATTTCTTCAACAAATTCAAGGACATCTTTTTTCTCAGTTGCCCAGTGGGTCATCCATCTGACAATTGATTCATCTTCATCCCAGACATAGAAGAAGAACTTTTTCTGTAACTTTTTTACGGC
>JAGOEX010000217.1 GCA_017997475.1 bacterium | reverse complement strand
TCACTTCTTTTTCAAGGAATCCTGTTTTAAAGAGTGCGTCTTTTCCAAGGTGTTTTTCCATTAAAGGAACTACTTTTTCATAACTTGTGCCGCCGGAAGTGGTGAAAAACACTACATTTTTTATTTTATCTTTATTTTTTGTGATATAGGTTCTCACAGCCGGAGCCATATTCCACGCCCAGATCGGAGTGCCGATTATAACAAGGTCATATTCACCCGGATCGTATTTCAGCTCACCAAGTTCAGTTTCATTGTCAAATCCTGCGTCTTTGCCGCCCACAAGATAACCCCAGACTCCGCTTCTATCCTTCTTGTCAACAAGTTTTTCAACATCGGCTTTAACTGCGGAAGCAATAAGTCCCCCGATCTTTTCAGTTGTCCCCGTCCTGCTGTAATAAACCACAAGAACTTTCGGTTTTTCCACTGTCTCCTCCGCTGAAATTAAAAGAGCAAATAAAATTGATAAAAAAAGCATGACCACCTCCATTTAAAGTTCCGCAAATAGTATCATAATTGGATTTTTTTCCAAATTTAAAATAAAATGGCGCAATTTGATCTCGGAGGATCTGATGCATACCGAAAATTTCTGGTTCGCTTTCGCATTAACCGTTTTTGCAGGTCTTTCAACAGGTGTGGGAAGCGCCCTTGCTTTCCTTTCAAAAAAGATAAACATCCGTTTTCTTGCCGGCTCTCTTGGATTTTCAGCAGGTGTCATGATCTATGTATCATTTGTTGAGATATTGCCTAAATCCATGGAATCACTAGGCAAAGTGTTTGGAAGCGAAGGCGAACTAATTGCGGTTATTTCATTTTTTGCAGGAATTGCGATCATAGCTCTTATTGATAATTTTGTTCCGACGATAGAAAACCCGCACGAAATGAAAGATATTGACGATATGAAAGGGACAATAAGCGAATCACAGAAAAAAGGACTCTTAAGAATGGGCCTTTTTTCAGCCCTTGCGATCGGTATTCATAACTTTCCTGAAGGACTTGCCACCTTTGTTTCCGCACTTGAAGACCCGACTCTCGGTTTAAGCATCGCAATCGCAATTGCAATACACAACATCCCTGAAGGAATTGCAGTTTCAGTTCCAGTCTATTATGCAACAGGCAGCAGAAAAAAAGCATTTCTTTATTCATTTCTCTCCGGTCTTGCCGAGCCGGTCGGCGCACTGATCGGATTTTTCTTTCTCATGTGGTTCTTTGACGAAAGCGTTTTTGGTATAACTTTCGGAATTGTTTCAGGAATCATGGTCTATATTTCTCTTGATGAACTTCTTCCCACCGCCGAAAAATACGGTGAACACCATATTGCAATTTACGGACTTATTTCGGGAATGGCGTTGATGGCTGTAAGTCTGCTGCTGCTTTAGAAAAGATTATTTCTGGTTTTCAAAAAGGACCATTGCATCTCTTGCGATAACAAGTTCTTCGTTTGTAGGAATGATGAAAACTTTAACTTTTGAATCTGCCGCACTGATGTCGGTTTCCTTGCTGAAAATGGTCTTATTGAGCTCGGAATTTATCTTAACACCCATGAATTCAAGACCTTTTAAAGAATCTTCTCTCACTTCCCAGACATTCTCCCCTATTCCGCCAGTAAAAACAATTGCATCAACTCCGCCCATTGCCGCAGCATAAGATGCGATATATTTTTTCAGCCGGTACTTAAAAATGTTAAGAGCAAGCTCAGCTCTTTTATTGCCGTTATCTCTTGCACTGCGAACATCTCTCATGTCGTTTGAAACGCCGCTTACACCTTTTAATCCACTGTTCTTATTTAGCATGTTGCTCACTGCCTTTATGTCGCCATTGTGTTTGTCAGTAAGATAAAAAATAATTGCGGGATCAATGTCTCCCGATCTTGTTCCCATCACTATCCCTTCAAGCGGAGTGAGCCCCATGGAGGTATCAACGCTTTTGCCGCCAAGAACTGCCGCCATTGAACAGCCGTTTCCAAGATGGCATGTGATGATCTTTGTCTCTTCAATTTTCTTTCCAAGCATTTCAGCCGCCCTTTTGGAAACAAAAAGATGGCTCGATCCGTGGAAACCGTATCTTCTCACTTTATATTTTTCGTAATATTCATAACTTATCGGATAAATATATGCATAGCCAGGCATTGTCTGGTGAAAAGCGGTATCAAATGTTCCTGACATGAAAGTTCCGGGAAAAAGTTCAAGGCATGTTTTCACGCCAAGAATATTCGGAGGATTGTGTAATGGTGCAAGATCACTGCATTCTTCAAGTTTTGAAATGACATCATCAGTGATCGGAACACTGCCGTTGTAATATTCTCCGGCATGGACAAGACGGTGACCGATCGCTTTGATCTCGGACTTATCCATTATGACTCCGTTTTCAGTCATAAGTTCCATTATCTTGTTCAGAGCCACTGAATGATTGGGAAGAGGTAGATTGACCTCGATCTTTCCTTCTTTCCCTGTAATTTTAAGGTCGATACAACCTTCCGGAAGACCGATCTTTTCAGCAAGACCTTTTGCAATAACGCTTTCATTTGACATTTCAAAAAGCTGATACTTGATCGAAGAGCTGCCACAGTTGATAACAAGAACTTTCATATTTTCCTCCAAGGGGTCTGATAAAAAATCACAACAGAGCGATACTATTCCTTCAAAAATCGTTTTTCAAGAAAAAAAACGGCTCATTTGATAAATCTTTCATAAAAAATTCATTTGTGTGATACTGACTGATAATTACCGGATCATTGAGGATGTTTTATTATGAAAAAAGATGTTTTAATCTGGACTGTTACAGTTCTTTCCCTATTTATCTTTTCAGGATGTGAGCTTGAAAAATTTGAAAGACCGGATGTTGACGAGGATTCGTCAGATGCTGATATTTATGAAGATCTTCTGATAGACATGGTAGAAGTTCCGGCAGGAGAATTTCTGATGGGTTGTGACAACAAAATTGAAAAGTTTTGTGATTTTGACAACCCTGTTAAACTGGTGTCGTTAAGTTCATTTTTCATTGATAAGTATGAAGTTACAGTTGAAAAATATATGTCATGTGTCGATGAATGGGGCTGTTCTCTGCCGAACTTTTATAACGGATACTGTGCATTATACATCGACATCTGGGATTGGGAATATGGCATTCTGCCTGAAAAATTCAGGGAAAATAACAAACCGATGGTGTGTGTGAGCTGGGAACAGGCCGATGAATATTGCAAATGGATCGGAAAACGGCTCCCGACAGAAGCCGAGTGGGAAAAGGCGGCAAGAGGAACCGATGCAAGGATATATCCGTGGGGAAATGAAGAGATCAGCTGTGAATATGCCGTTGTGACACTGTTTAATACAGATACAGAGAAATATGAATACGGATGCGGGGAGTACGGCACATGGGAAGTCGGAAGCATCGAAGCCGGAGTTTCACCTTACGGCGCCTACGATATGGCAGGAAATGTCTATGAATGGGTTGCCGACTGGTATGACAGCGAATATTACATAAATGCTCCCGAAAAAGATCCAATAGGACCTGAAACAGGTGACCACAAAGTAATAAGAGGAGCCGGCTGGGGCGGAGACGGAAGCGATTACGACCTCAGCTCTTCAAAAAGAAAATGGGGTTCCCCGTTCAATCCTGGTGACAATGTGCTGGGTTTCAGATGTGCGAAATGATTAAGACCCTGAAATATCTGACCTAATTTTCTTGATGTTTTCCTTTAATTTATAAAGCTCATTCTCAATGATCCAGTATATCTGATCTGCATCGATATCAAAATAATGATGTGCAACAATATCTCTTAATTTCATAACGCCAGCCCAATCAACATCGGGGTAATTTGGGAACAACTTTGAACCGGTTATTTTATCAACATTTTTCAGACTTTCTCCAATAGCTATGAAAAGCATACAGATTCCATCAAGTTTTTCCATACCTTCAACAGAGCTCGTAAAATATACCGCACTTTTTGCATCTTTTGTGCGTGATTCAATCTTCTCAATTGCTTCAAAAATCTGATCAAATATTGATATCAAAAGCTCTTTGTCATACATAGATACCTTCTTTTTCGATTCTGTTTTTGAGGGTTTTGTTCATGAATTCCCGAATTCTGACAATATCAACACGCCTTCCAAGTATTGTTTCAAGATCATCTTTCATATGAATTATCACAAACGGATTGGGAGTTTCTGTTTGGACATAGATATCAATGTCGCTATCATTCGTGAGTTCGTTTCTTGCAGCTGAGCCGAAAATACCCATTGATATAATTCCATATTTTTTTGCGAACTTATTCTTGAAACTCTTCAGAATATTTATCACATCGCTTCTGTTGAAAACCATTTTGTCACCTCAAAACTTAAGTCGAAAACATTATACTTTCAACCCGAAATGAAGTCAACCTGGTACCAGTCTTGAAGTTCCCCCAAAAAAAATTCAGCAGATTTCTAACTGAAGAGGAGGAGCTGTTTTGAGTCAGGCGGGGCGTTCTGTTTGTTGCTCAGGATTCCCTTCGGGGTTCGCATGAAAATTGATTTTACG
>JAGOEX010000216.1 GCA_017997475.1 bacterium | reverse complement strand
CGATAGCAATTCATATAACCGATGCGGTTAGCCATGAAAGAGGCACTGACGCTGAAAAAGCATCAACCATCAACGCCTTAAACAGTAAAGGCATTAAAGTCATTACTGTTTTTTCAGAAGGCGGATACGATGCGGCAAACGCTTTGATCCAGCTTAATGAACTTTCAACATCAACAGGAGCTGTAGTACCTGAATGTGCCGGAGCAGGAAGGACAACTCTGCTTTACAGTATTGACGAGAACGGCAGCGGACTTGATACTGCTGTCATAAACGGAATAGATGCACTTATCAAATATGCGGCCTTTGATGTTTTCAGCTCAGTTGATGATGACGGAAATACTGGAACAATAGACACATCCTGCTTCCTCAAAAAAGTGGAAGCCGTTCAATTCACACCTCCTCCCGGAGATACCTGCGCTCCAACCGCTGAACTTGCAAAATTGAACGGATCAACTTATTTCAACGGGTTCACCAACTTTGTGACAGGGACTTCAAACCCTGCCGTCACCGGTTCCATGCTCACATTCAAAGTCTATGCTCAAAACGACATCTGTGTAAAGCAGACCAAGCATGCACAGCAATTCACAGCAGTAATTCACATTGTTGATGCCGCAACAAATGCATATCTTGACTCCCAGAATGTAACAATAATCGTTCCGCCCGAAATACCCGGACTTGGAGAATCATAAAAAACAAACGAGGAAATAATGAAAAAAAATGTAGCTCTGCTGTTAATTCTTATTTTTGCAGTTTCCTGTTCAGAAACATCAACCAAGAAAAATAAAGATTCTGATATTATTCAGGATTTCGACTTTATTGAACTTGATGAAGATGCGATTGAAGAGATTGACGATGTTCTTAAACCTGATGATTCCAAGGAACCGGATGATTTTGAAAATATTGATGATCCTGATAATGAAGAACAAACAGATGAAGATGAAACGGTTGATGAAACAGCAGATGAATTAAATGACGAAACTGTTGATGATGATGTTTTTGAAGGAAACTCTATAGAATGGCTCGGCGACACAGCAACTGTTTCATATACAGGCAATGAGCTGAAAACATTCACTATTTCAACAACAGCCGACCTTCGCGACAACACCCCTGCAGATAAAAAGAGGACTTTTTCGCAAAAAGAAGGTGACATGATCCTTAAAAGCGGAAACATAATGTTTGATGCACTTTTTACAATGGCTTTAAGGGAAGTTGAGGAAAACAGCGTTTCTCAGATCTCCGACTGGAGTTTCAACAATGGAAACCCTGTCCCCTGTGACTGTTTTGAGACCGGTGCAAAATGGCATTATGTATGGACAAGAGATACAAGCTATGCCGTTGATCTCGGGCTTGCATTCGTTGATCCGGAAAGGTCAAAGAACTCACTTAGTTTCAAAATATCAGAAAGAAAAGCATCCGCCGGCGGATCAAATATGGAAATAATTCAGGATACGGGTAGTGGCGGATCGTGGCCTGTGAGCACTGACAGGGTATCGTGGGCACTCGGTGCCTATGAAACACTTAAATATCTTGAAGGAAGTTCTTATACTGACTTTCTTGACAAGGCATATACTGCAATAAAAAATACTGTTATGACTGACAGATCACATGTTTTTGATGCTGCTGACGGTCTTTATTATGGCGAGCAGTCCTTCCTTGACTGGAGAGAGCAGACCTATCCTGTCTGGACTGCAAGTGACACCGTTCATATTGCAATGTCAAAAACACTTTCAACCAATGTGCTCCATTATATAATTTTAGATACCGGCTCAAAACTTGCTGAAATCAAAGGAGACGCAGCTTTTAAAAATGATTGTGATACTTGGAAAAATTCCCTTAAAAATTCAATAGTTGACAAATTTTATCTCAGTGATGCAAAACTATTCAGTGCAATGAAAACGACATTTTTAAACGATGCCGCCGTTAAAAAATTTGATCTTCTCGGGCAGTCGCTGGCTGTTATTGCAGGTATCGCTGATGAAAGCAAGGCGAAAGATGCCGTTGCAAATTATCCTGTGACAACTGCGGGACCGCCGGTCATCTGGCCGCAGGAACCGTCAACAAGAATTTATCACAACCGGGGAATATGGCCTTTTGTGACTGCTTATGCACTGAGATCTGCGGTAAAAACAAGAAATGACATGGCTTATGAAAACGCTTTTATGAGCATTGTAAGAGGTGCGGCACTTAACCTTTCAAACATGGAGAATTTTGAATTCACAACTCTTTCAAATTACTATGCCGACAACCGAAAAGACCAATTAAACCGTGATCTTACAGGGCCTGTTGTTAATTCGCAAAGACAGCTCTGGAGTGTTGCGGCGTTTATTTCTTTAGTCAAAGATGGAATTTTCGGAATGAATATTGATATGGATTCGATCACCTTTGACCCGGTTATTCCGGTTGCTTTAAGGAAAGAATTTTTTAATAATGGTGAAGGGATACAGATCAAATATTTCAAGCTGAAAGGGAAAAATCTTAAAATAGCTGTGATGTTCCCATTCAATGATGAAAATGAGAGCGGGCAGTATGTTCTGGGATCAGTTAAATTTAATGGAAAAGTTCACGGTTCTACATTTCTGATCAGCGAACTTGATGAATACAGCGACATTGATCTCATTCTTGAACACAGTGCTGCAACAGGAACGATAACTGAAAAGAACTGCTCGATAGAATCAAACTGTTTTGCTCCTCATGCTCCAGTCATTCCGACAAGTCCATACGGCATTGAAGTCAGCAGTGGAAAGCTTGCGGTAACATTCACCGGAGATAACGGAGTAACTTTCAATATGTATCGTGACGGCGTTAAAGTTGCTGAAAATGTGACAAGTCCATGGACAGATACGAATTCAGCAGATTATACAGACAGATCATATTGTTACAGTGTTTCAGCAGTAAACTCGTCAGGCCTTGAAAGCCACATTGCAAATCCGGTTTGTTTCTGGGGCACGACATTTGAAAGGGTTACAAAAATCGAAGCGAATGGTTTTGACCAGACACCGAACGCATCTGACCACGGCAGATCTCACTTTGCTGACTGGGGCATCCCCGCAGCTGAGCTTTCGGTTTCATCATTCACGCCGCCTTCAAGCGGCACTTATCTTGTTCAGATCGAGTACGGAAGCGGAAGACCACTTGATACGGGAATCACATCGTGTTTTAAAAAGGTTGAATTCATTGATGAATCTGACTCTTCAGTTGTTTTTTCGGGCTTTGTCACAATGCCTCACCTCGGAGCTGACAACTGGGACAGATGGGGCAATTCGTCATTCCTGAAAGTTGCGCTAAACAACACAAAAACATACAAAATTTCAATAACCGACGCATTCAACATGAGCTATTTTGAACACTTCGTCCCCTACACTGGCGGAGCAGTCGGAGGCGGAACAGAAGTTTATAACCGTGTCAACCTTTCAACAATAAAGTTTCTGCTCAAAGAAAAATAATTTCAGAGTGTTAATGATTTAAGTTGAAGCTGGTTAGTCGTCAATGTTAATTGGGTCAGGGTTGAATATGGTTTCAACATTCTGAACAACATATGCGCAATCAGATCCGTCAGGAATTTTGAACTGTTCAAAAAAGTTTGCCGGTCCGCTAAAATGATCTGATGTCTCTTTCATACTATTCTGAGCACCCGATTTAAGAAGCGAATTATTTGTTTTAACAACATTCTGCTCATCCGTCCAGATCACATTTCCACCGGCAGTCTGTCCATCAGCCGCAAACCAGCCGTTTTCAAACTTTGAAGAAGATTTCTCAACAATATGCACATCTCCGCTCATTGTTCCTGTTGCGACAACTTTTAGACCCGGAATAGTATCATTATCCCAATCCTGCACACATGCATCGGTTTCTTTTTCAGGCAGTTCATAGCCACCGGGATTGTCTCCGTAACAAGCCGGGTCAACTGATCTAATTTCCCATGAAACATCCTGCGTAAATTCAATGGTTCCGTCATTTTTCATAATCAACCCTGATTCTTTAGGAAGATATGGCAATGCATCTGCAAAACTCTGAAGCATATTAAGTTTGAGTATAGAGGAAGCACTGTTATCAATTTTTATATTACAAATTTTTGCAGTTATATGAAGCTTGTCTTTTTCCTGTTCCTGTTCAACCACAAAATATGTTCTTGTCCATGCTTCGGCCATGTTTATCGTAACAACTTTTGAGGCAGCCGTAAACCACATCTTTTGTGCATATGTTCCGTTAAAATCAAGACATGCTTCCGTATCTGTCCACTTTCCTTCGATACAATCCTGCCTTAAAACTCCTTTTTCATTTTTTCCGCAAGGAGTTTCACCAAATCTTTTTTCTCCGCCCTCACATTCAGCAACAGTATCTCCTGTATTACCGGTATTTCCGGTATCGCCAGTGTTTCCGGTGTTTCCGGTATTACCGGTATCGCCAGTATTTCCAGTGTCACCAGTGTTTCCAGTATTGCCGGTATCACCTGTATCGCCGGTATTGCCGGTATCTCCGGTTTCTTTTTTATCATCGCCGCATGAAACAGAAAAAACAATCGCCGCAAT
>JAGOEX010000215.1 GCA_017997475.1 bacterium | reverse complement strand
ATTCAACAGAGTCAAAGACCCCCGCTACACTGCTTCATCCCTTACAAGGACCGTTCTTGACCAGTCTCTGTTCATAAACGAGCTTCTCAACGACTCTCTTTCCTCTTTTGAATACAGTCAGAGAAGATTCATCACGGAACTGGTCTATGGAACCGTCAGAAATATGAAACATCTCGATTTCTGGATCTTCAAAGCTTTCAAAAAACCTCTAAAAAGGATAGATCCGGAGCTTCTTTCAATAATCAGGACTTCTCTTTATCAGATAATATTCATGAACAACAGGGATGCGGCACTTGTTGTAAATGAAGCGGCTGAACTCGGAAAGAAATGCGGTGGTGAAAAGACCGGAGGGTTTGTCAATTTCATTTTAAGGGAGATTCTGCGGCTTGATCCTTCAAAAGAAAATATGGAGAAGTTCTTTAAAAAAGATCCCGATAAATTCCTTCAGACATTTTATTCAGTTCCCGAGTGGCTGTACAGAAGAATGGTAGCGCTGATGCCTGAAGAGCCGGTAGAGACATACCTTCAGATAATTAACAGACCTCTTGGAATAACTCTGAGAGTCGAAGGTGATGAAAAGACAAAAGAAAAGGTAATTGCAAACCTTGTTTCAAAAGGGGCTGAGGCAATTGCCGCAAAAGACTGCAGATATGCGATATATACAAGCAAAGCTGTAAATTATGACATGATAAAAGACATCGCCGGTGTTTTCATTCAGGACGAATCTTCGCAGCTTGCCGTCTGTGACATGGATATAAATAAGGGTGATACGGTCCTTGACCTTTGTGCCGCACCTGGAGGAAAAACGCTTTTCGCAGCGTATCTGACAGGCAATACCGGCAAAGTTGTCGGTGTCGACATAAACAGGCACCGTCTGAATCTGCTTACCGAAGCGGCTGTAAGACACAAAAAAAGCAACATAGAGGTCAAACTTCACGATGCCGGCATTCCCCGACCTGAATGGAAGGAATATTTTGACAAAGTGCTTATTGATGCTCCATGCAGTGCACTCGGAACGATAAGAAGACATCCTGAAATAAAATGGCTTAAGAACGACTCCGATCCTGAAAAAATGTCGATACAGGCGGGGAAAATACTCAATACTGCCGCAGATTATGTGAAAAAGGACGGGACACTCCTTTTTGCGGTATGTACCTTCACAAAAGAGGAAACGACCGATCAGATACAGAAATTTCTTCTTAAGCATACAAATTTCAAAGTTGAGAAGGCCTATTACACCGTCAGCAGTATTCACGATAACAGAGATACTTTTTTTATATGCGCAATGAGGAAAATAAAATGATCAAGATCGCACCTTCAGTCCTTTCGGCCGATTTTTTAAAACTTGAAGCTGAAATCCGTTCCATAGAAGAAAGCGGAGCCGACCTTGTCCATCTGGACATCATGGACGGAAACTTTGTACCGAACATCACTTTCGGTCCGATGATAGTTAAACAGATCCGGAAAGTGACAACTCTCCCTTTTGATGCTCATTTGATGATCAGCAATCCAACCCTGTTCGCACCTCTTTTTGTTGAAGCTGGTTGTCAAATGATAACCGTTCACGCTGAAACTGAAACTCACCTCCACCGCACGCTCCAGTTCATAAAAAAGCTCGGAGTTAAAGCAGGAATTTCAGTAAATCCGCATACTTCCGTTAGTTTTCTTAAATACTGCGGAGATCTGTGTGACCTGTTTCTCGTCATGAGCGTAAATCCCGGTTTCGGCGGACAGAGCTATATTGAAAGCGCAACTGATAAAATACGCAAAGTGAAAGAGATCCGCGAAAAATACAACTTTAATTTTGAAATATCGGTTGACGGCGGAGTTAATGGCGAAACTGTTTCAAAGGTTTATGAAGCCGGCGCCGATATTGCAGTAATGGGATCATATTTCTTCGGGACACCAATTGAAAAAAGAAGAGAACTGGTTCAAAACATCAGAAATAGTCTGCAAAACCGCCTCTGAGAATTTCAAAGTTCGACATATCATGAAGGTCTTTGTGCGAAAATCCATTCTCTGAATTGAAAACTGCGACCTTTTTTCTTTCTATCCTGCAAAAATCAGTGCCTGAAACAACAGGATTGAAGTATGTCACAGTAATTGATGAGCCACTTTGGGAAATATTACGGATGTAGCCGTTTTGTGTAATAAATTCAGTGTCCTGAACACACAGTTTTGCATATCTTTTTCTTACTGCGCTTGACTGGAAACCACTTTTAAAAAGAAATGAGCAGTAATTGACAGGCACTCCGCCGTTCTTCAAAGAATGGAGCATAACTTTCAGCACATTTATCTCACTTTCAAAAACGGTAACTTTTGTTCCGTGGACGAACTTGTAATCCCGATCCATCATTTTGTTAACATTATAAGGAGTCACCCTGAGCTGATGTAGGTTGAGATGCTTTATCCCTGCATTTTTCATAGGTACAACAAGATCTCTGACTGTTTCGAAATGGTCTGGTGCAAGCGGAATTTCAACGGTAACAGTTTCAATGTGACGGGCCGCCATTTCAGCTTTATCAAGTGAATATCCGAAAGCACCTATATCGAATCTGATCTCGTTCAGACCTTCATCTTTAAGCATTTTCAACTGCTCCTGGTTAACAAGCGATCCGTTTGTATAAAGCCAGATGTAAATATCGGGACTGCATTGTTTTCTTAATTCTTTCATATACTTAAGAGTTCTGTCAAATGTTATGAACGGCTCTCCTCCGCTGAAACTTACCCCCTTGAAACCGAAAAAGTTCACATAATCAGCATATTTTTGAGGACTCTCAAATTCAAGTGTATTTGTTGTCGGCTTGATAACAGCATCATCCTGACGGCTCGGACAGTAAAAACAGTTTGCGTTACACATCCCGTTGATGAAAAGACACGACCAGCCACCCTCTCCGCAAATCCTGCAACCCTTTGAAAGATATCGTGAATCGGCTTTTGAACCTAAAAATTCAAATTGTGCTCCAAGATCTTTTATCTCTTTAACAAGCGCATCCCTTTCTTTTTGAGCGACAGTCCCCTCTTCTTCGGTTATCCAGTTAAAATATGCACTGTTGCGACCATATTCGGCCTCATTAAGCAAAATGAGCTTTTCCTTTTCAAACTCTGTGAACTTCATTGAATCTCCGGAGAATTATTAATTCTTTGCCGCTATCGTTTCAATTTCAATTTTTGCGTTCAGTGGCAGATTTGCGACCTGATAGGCGGCTCTGGCAGGTGAATTTTCAGGATAATACCTGCCATAAACTTCGTTCATGGCTTTAAAATCGGCAATATCATGAAGAAGAACTGTTGATTTCACTACATTGGCGAAAGTGCAGCCAGCCGCTTCAAGAATAGCTCCGATATTTTTCATCACCATATCGGTCTGAGCTGAAATATCACCCTCCACGATCTTTCCTGTTGCCGGATCAACAGGAAGCTGTCCTGAAATGAAAATAAGGCCGTTTTGCTCAACTGCCTGGCTGTAGGGGCCGATCGCTTTAGGTGCATTACTTGTTGAAATGATCTTTTTCATAATTTTCTCCGTCAAAAAGATATTTAAGCAGAACGATTTTACCTTTCCGGAAATAATTGGCAACTAATCTATTAAGAAAAATTGTGGCTTTATTTTTAAAAAGATTGTAAAAACAGGATGAACTTTCTTTCGGAGGAAACAATGTCGAGATACATTTTTATCGTTACGGTAATTTTTTCCGTTCTTGTGTCATTATCCTGTTCATCCAGTAAGGAAAAAGAAAAAGCGGCAATTGAACAGCTCATTAAAAACAATGCTGAATTTTTTCAGAAAGAGGATCTTGAATCTTACATCGGAACACTTGACCCGACTTCTCCTGAAATTGAGAACACCAGAGCCATGATGGTTGAACTTTTTGAGAATTATGACTTGAAACTCACCATTGAAAGCACCCGTATACTTAAAATGTCGGATAACAAAGCCGATGTCGAAATTGTTCAGACAACTTCAAAAGTGAGCGGCGGAGAATTCAGGGATAACAAGATAAATATCGTCCATCAGCTTAAAAAGATTGACGGAGCATGGAAAATAACAAGTTCAAAAACCATCAAGATAGATTATTTCGATGAACCGCAGGAATAAAATTCACAATATTTTGAGGTGAAAAATGTTTACCGGCTGGATAGAAAAATTCGGAGCCGCAATAACAGTGATGGACCTTGAGGGCAACATTCTTGACATGAACGAAGCTGCCTCAGTTGTCAATGAAAAACACGGTGGAAAGTCACTTATCGGTAAAAATCTCATGTTCTGCCATCAGCAGAGGTCCCGGGATATTATGAAGGATCTGATGGAAAACGACACCAAGAATGTCTATACAATCGAGAAAAACGGAAAAAAGAAGCTCATCTATCAGGCCCCTTGGTATGATAACGACGGGAAAGTCGCAGGTTTAGTCGAGATCTCAATGTTCGTCCCTGAAGAAATACCTCATTATAAGAGATGAAACCCAAATCATCTACATGATCTCAAGAACAATTCTTTTTTGAACTTCCAGAAAAAAATCTCTGAAAATTTCTCA
>JAGOEX010000214.1 GCA_017997475.1 bacterium | reverse complement strand
AGGCTGATGAGATGACCTTCAGTGTTTCCATATGTGTTGCATTGGCGACAATCCTGTTTTTATCATAAAATCCGGTTATCATTACCTGCATGCCATGAACCTTGCCGACTTCAACCATCGTGGAAGGATCGGCTACGCCAAGCTGGCCCAGTGCTGCCTCATCCATCATAGCATCAATGTTGGCACGGTCAAGGACGTTTATAAATTTCGATTTAAAGAGCACGCTGTTTAAATCTGATGAGATATTTTCCGATGTCTGTTTATCGGGTCCCTTAAAGGGGAATACCGCCACTCCGATTTTCGAATACTGGGAGTCCGCGTCGTTTATAAAAACACAAAGTAGAATTAAACATGTTGAAATAAATACTCTCTTCATTTTTAACCTTCGCTTTCTTATTTTTGATATTGATATAGGAATTTTCTATAACACCCAGAGAGTTTAGATTCAACACTCTGTAGTTAAAGGATCGTAATGAATCTTATCAGAATGTGTAAATGTATCTTTCTTGACAATATTTCTTCAATACGACCTGTTTAAATTAAATTTTGCGCTTCGCGCAAATGTTAAAAAAACAGCTTTTCCTATGATTGTTATACTAACAGCCATCTTAAAAAATAAGTCAAGGCCTTTCTCTCTTCTAAAATTTGAAATTTTTTCAAGGCGATCTACTCTGTTTTAAATTTGGCTTAAAATACCCGTCAATTATAGTATGAGTTTTAACGAGCCTCTTCATCGCGTTATCTGCGCGGAATGAATATACCGTATCTTTAATCATATATTTTAAACAATCAGGGCAGACTTCCGGATTTTTTTGAAATGAATTTTCAATTGCTTTTGCCCAGGTACGTGTTTCAATTTTTTTTATTTTTTCATCGAGCTTGTGAGCATAAATGCCATAATAACGAATCATTTTTCTATTCTTTTCCGGAAGGAAAAACAACATTCGCCCCATGAAGGAATATAGATCCATGGTTCTGGTTTTGAAACTTTTCTCCCGTGTACCACGATCAACCCAGCTTTTGTATTTAAACGTAACCGTTTTTTTGACGTGATCAACCGCTGTTATCTGGCTGTTGTGAAAATAGCCGGTGGCGATATACTCTGCGGTTCTGAATAGAACTTCGTTTGCATCGCCTTCTATCGGTTGAAAAAATACATGGAAGCCGTTTGCAAATTTGTTGTTTAATGCTGCTGATTCCTCTGATGTAAGTATATTCTGTTTTACCAAATGATTTAAAAAAGCAGCTTTCCATACATGCCGTATTTTTTTATACGGCATGTAAACGTTCTCAATAATCTCTCCTGTTTTTGTATCAATGATTTCCCGTGTACCAATTAAATGAACGTGGGGATTCGAATTTAAGCCATTACCTGACTTATGAAGCGTTGCAAGGATACCCGGTTGATACTCTTTACCTTTCAGCTTTGCTGATGATATAAGCATATTCCTGAAAACATTAGCAGCCAATGTAATCATCTGTTCCGGTTGATATTTTCTTTC
Organism: bacterium; assembly: GCA_017997475.1. GTDB lineage: Bacteria > UBP6 > UBA1177 > UBA1177 > UBA1177 > JAGOEX01. The sequence continues at coordinate 3,047 of JAGOEX010000214.1, read as the reverse complement.
AAAAAGTATATGTGAAACTGTTCCCGGAATTGTGAAGGTAACGTGATTATGCTTTAAGCTTGTATTCATTATGCAGGAGAGATTAAAAGACCACCCGAAGAGGCGTTTTCGGGCACAGGAGAGGCACAGCCTTGACTTGCAGGTGAACGGCACAATTAAAGTTAAACCACAATCGGGGCAGATATGCCTTTGAAATCCATTTTTAAACTCGCCGCATTGAACAAGTTTTTTAACCTCTTCGACTTTCTCTTCATCGAGCGGACCGTAGAGTTTTTCAAACCGGGATGGATAGATTTTTTCAAATTCGGGCCAGTGCTTTATCCAGATCGATTTATATTGGTTCCATCTTTCAAGAGCTGGTTTGTATACGGGTTTTTCTTCACAGAGAGATTGGTAGTACATGTCTCTTATACGATGGAATTCGTGTTTAGATGAAAATTTTTGGCCGGAAAAGGGGCAATGAGGGAAAAATGAAGCTTTCAAGCACGACAGTTTCAAACAGGAACAAGCACTGTATATAAAACAATAGCGGAGGTCGCAGCATCCGCAGGAACTTTCTGTAAGTTCGTCAGCTGGAATAAGTTGTGAATGTGGCTGATGCGGGCGAAGCGGGATTTCTTTGTACGAAGAGTTAAAAAGGAGTTCTCTACCGGAATATGTTTTAAAAAAACAGTTAAAGATAGCACCCCCTCGCGACCAGGGCGGTAAAAGTATTCAACTGCAACAAGTTACGCACTTCCGATAAGTTGTGTTATGTGCGCCGAAATGGAAGCCCCCGGACACAGCGAGCGGAGGACGAGCGAGCGGCCTTTGAAACATGGACGTTGAAAAGGGTGGCCGGGGGCTGGAGTTGAGGGCACCCCGCCCTGGTAGTGCAAGTATAAGAACGGCAATGATTATCTGCTTAGTGAAAGTTTTATCGAATCGAAATATTCAGGGCGTGGCGACATAACACCACTTATCGCTGAAGGGCGTGGGGGCAATGAGTTTATGAAACTGAGAGTTGAGCGAGGGGGTGCGGCCTGCCACTGTGAGTTTTAAGATGTATGGAATTCGGAAAAATTTTTGTAGAAGAATACGTTCAGACTACTGTAAATCTAACTCTGAATGTATTCTTCTACAACACCCCATCAATGACTAAAAGAAATTTTATTTTATCTCTTTCAGTATGTTTTGCAATAATTCTTTTAAACTGGATATTGATATCTGATAGGCCATTATCCGACCTTCGTTATTTTCTTTTTCTTTTTTCGCTTTTTTACTCTGCTTAATATAGTTTTCTAATAAATCTATCTGATATTGAATTTTTTTAGTAATCATCAATTTCAGATTTTCTTTATATATCCTCTTTTCTTCCATCTCGGGTGTCCACCAGTCAGCACCCTCTTTTTTATCGGTTTTAGTTTCTTTTACGGAAGGTTTAACGGTCGGAGTTTCTTTCTTGGAATACTCCTTGCCATCCATGCCCTTGACTGTTTTCAGGTGGGGAATTTCCCCACCTGCTTCAAGCTGACGCCGGACAGGTTCAACGGTTTTATGGTCTATACCTGTTTTTTTTGCAATTTCCCTGTTTGAGCGATAGGGGTCTTCCTTAAGAAAATAAGCGATAAGATTTCTTTTCTGCTCACTGGTAAGATGTCTCCGGTTAAGGTTATCCTTTATTACAAGCTCCTTCCGGTCCTCATCTGAAACACGATAAATTTCAATAGGGACTGTTTCAAAGCCAAGTTCAACTGCAATTGTCCAGCGGTTAAAACCTCCGAGGATCATATACTTTCTACCCTCTTTATAAACCTTTATCGGATCACGGATAATACCCGATTGTTCTATATCATCTTTAAGCCTGTTGCGGTCAGACGCATCCATTGGCATTAGATTCTGAACTTCCAGAAGCTCCGGAGAGGGTTCAAGAAGATTTGTAAGACAATCCTGTCTGAATGTTTCACTCATTATTTTATACCCATTATTTCAAGGATAGGATTTAAGACTTCCTCTTTTTTCTTTGCAGTCCACTTGTAGCTTTCATCAGAAACAAGTTTCTGCATTGTTATATTCTTTGCGATTGTACCGGCGTAACTGTTTTTTACCTTATCCATAAAGTCCCGTGAAAGTTCTGACATGAATGATTTACTTTCATCTTTGGGATCTTTATAACCAATAAAAATTACACTCCCTTTCTTCTTGATTTGTTTAAGAGCTTCAAGAGTATAAAGAGTGGGGCGAATTGTACCTCTTGATAAATCTGCTGGGATAAAAATCTTATCAGATACAAGAGCAGCTGCTCTGCTTATCCCCTGTACTGTTGGAGGGGTATCAAATATTATAAAATCATAAGTACTCTCTTCAAAAACCGGTTCAAATGCGAAAGGATCAAGAGTCGCATAAATTTTATCAAGCCTGTGATCAGCCGGTATAAGATCAAATGTAATATCATGCCGGGTAACATTGACTATGTTAAAATCATTCCGGCCAAGAAGAATATCAAAGATACCGAGCCTGACATCTTCGGAGGGAGAAAGATAATTCGTAAGACCCGCCTGAGGATCACAGTCAACAACCAGGACTTTATAATCCTTTGAAGCAATTGCCATTGCCGCAAGTATAGAAAAACTGGTTTTACCAGCACCGCCCTTCTGATTTATTATACATATCTTCTGCATCACATGACCTCTTTATCTTTTTTATAACCTGGATTTTCCCTGACTATAAAATCATTTATGGCACATCTAATAATATCTGAGATTGTTATATTGACACCCTGTTCCATGCGTCTTTTAACTGCGATCTCTTCAAGAATATCAAGATCACTTTCTTCAACCCTGAAGTTAACCTGTTTCATCATTATGTTATAAACCAATTTTTAAAATTTGTAATACACATATTATATGAATTACAAATTGTCAATTCTTTTTATGTCTCATTATTTTCAGGTTGCCATTTGAATGATCCAAGCTTTAGTGTTTTCATTCACCCCCCCCCCCCTTTTTTTTAACCTTAAGTAATTTTTTGACCTTTTTTTTCCGTGTTTTTTTAACAAGAAACATTTT
>JAGOEX010000024.1 GCA_017997475.1 bacterium | reverse complement strand
TTTATATATATCTGCTTGATTTTCTTGTGAATTATCGCTTTTTCACCATTGCCGAGCTTTGAATCATTCAGACGGTATAAACCGTATTTTGTTATGACCTGCTGCAATCTGCCGATGTATTCTTCTTTTATTATTGCATAGTTCCCGAATCCTTCAGCTATCTTTGACGAGTTGCCGGGATATTTTCTTCTGAGCCATCTGAATTTTCTGTAAGCCCTGTTTCTGTTGAGGTTTAGCATATAAGCCGAAATTGAGTCCTGAAGAGAATCAAATATTCTTATGTTTCTCTGTTTCCCGCTCCAGTTTTTAGGTTTCAACCCTTTTTTGTGGTCTTTTGCAACATGGCCGAAAAGGTTGTTCCCCTCAAATACGAATCTGCTGGTTCCCCAGCCCGATTCAAGTGCTGCCTGTCCGAGAGCGATAGGAACAGGCACAGGTCTTATTCTGTGATCAAGGAAATACCGTATCTCATCTTTCTCAATTTCAGATAAACCAGTCAAGTCGCTGTTTTTCTTGATAATTCTGTATTTATATGCAATTTCGGAAATGATGCTGATGTCATTTTTATTCCAATTTTCTTTTGCCGCAATTTTGACAATGAAATCATGCTCCTTTTCGATCTTTTCATTTTCCATAAGAATCATCGGGAGGAGGGTTCTGATGAAGAATTTCAATCGTTTCCCATTGCTTACATCTTTAATTTTTTCAGGGAATTTCTTTACAGTTATTCTCGGAACTGATTGCGATTTCCAAGTATAATCAATGAGTTTGTGTGTTGCATTGATCTCATCGAAATCACTGAGCACAACTGTGGCGTCAAGAGAATTTATTAGAAATAGAAATACTGTAAGAAAAACCGTTTTTTTATGCATTCAAATTTCAAAAGTGGTAGGCGAGACGGGATTCGAACCCACGACCTTTGGCTCCGGAGGCCAACGCTCTATCCAACTGAGCTACCCGCCCACAATAAAGCAGTTAGTCCCGCCTTTTGTCAACCTTGCGGTCTTTTGCTTTCTTTATCTGTTTTGTAAGCTTGTCAACACAAAGGTCTATTGATCTAGAGAACTCCTTTTCATCTGAATATCTGGCAATGAAATCCTCGCCTTCATGATTTAGTTTGATCTCTGTGAATTTGAGATTTTTGTCTTTCTGAAAAATAACCTCGATCAAAGTGTTTGCTGAAACAAGTTTGTCAACTTTACCAAGTTTTTTTGAAGCGTAATCCCTTAGTCCGTCACTGTTTTCCTCGAATCCTCTGAAAGCATAATTAATGTTCATATCAACCTCCTCAGGTAATAATGACTTTTAACACTACCACATATGTGAAAAAGTGTCAACAGATGTTATTCTAAAAAAGGGTCTAAGCCGAAAATGTGACTGTATATAAACTTTTTTATTTTTGTAATGTCTAAAGGATTGAATGAGTTATAGAAAAATCCTTTTCTGACAGGATGTTTGATCGTTATGGCATCACTTTTTGAAAAAAGGGTGAAAATGTTGTTTTCAGGTGTCCCGTTGGATTCAAGGATCTCTTCAATGAACTTTTTTCTTTTTTCCCATCCTTTTTCACTTGAATCTATTATATGCAGTACCATATCAGCAGTAGCAATTTCCTCAAGTGTGGCGAGAAAAGCATCAGTAATATTTTTAGTCATGTTTGATATGAATCCGACTGTGTCAACAAGAAAAAGGGGTTTCCCGAAAAGAGATATTCTTTTTATTTTAGGGTCGATCGAACTGAAAAAACTGTCACTTTCCAGCGAAATGGTTTCGTTTGTCAAGTGGTTGAAAAGAGTTGATTTTCCGGCATTTGTATATCCGACGATGGCAACTGTCTTTGCATTGCTCTTTTTGCGGTATTTCATCTGGGAGGATATCCTTGAAAATTCATTTTTCAGTTTTTTTCTTACATCTTTTTCTTTGTTTTTCAGTATCCTTTTTCTTTCCTCTTCTTTCGTTTCTCCTGGACCTTTAAGTCCTATGCCGCCTTTGATTCTGCTAAGTCCGGTGACCTTTTTTCTAAACTGCGCCTTTTCTTTTGCAAGTACGGCATCTGCAAGTTTCAGTTTTCCGCTGGTTCCGTCAGCCCTTTTATCAAATATTGTGATTATCAGATCATCTCTGGAAATTATTTCAAAACCTGTAAACTGTTCAATGGCCGATATTTCACCGGCTGAGATCTTAAAAAACATAAGAATTGTTGAGATTGAATTTTCATCAATGTTCTTAAGATGTTCAGCGATCTGATTCTTGCATTTTTTCATTTCAGGTCTTTTTAAAACAGCAGAAAAAATGACATTATATCCTGCATCTTCGGCAAGTTTTATATTCTCAGCGATCGATGAAGGGTTGTCGTCAGATGAAAAAAAAGCGGCGGCATTAATTCTGTTTTTTTCTAAAACAACATCAATGCTCTCGTTGAAAAGAAAGAAAGGGGATGTCAAATTCTTTATTTTATTCCCTTTCCTGAAAAAAACCTCGATATTCTGAGGTATTTTCTCTTCAGTGTGATCTATAATAAAAAAAGCTTTTAAAAGGAGTCCGTCCATTAAAGTCTTTACATTTGAGAATACCGGCTTTGACATTGATGCGACAGCGATTGCGTCAAAGGTGTTGTCTGGCCGAAGATCTCCAATAAAATTAAACACATCCCAGTTTTTACGGAATATCTCTGTTTTGACTGCCGCTCCATTTTTCATCAGAATGAGCTTTGTTGAATTTAACGGTTTTTCCCGGATGATCTTAAGGACAAGCTCCTTTGAAAGATACATTAACTGTTTTTCCGTTTTTCTATGAGAAGTTCAATCTCTGCAAGCGTTCCTGCAAGGTGTTCGCTGATCCCCTGTTTCTGGAGTTCCTTAATTTTCCTGGAGAGGTCGGTTTTTGAAATTTCAATTTTTCTTTCTGTTTGAGCAGGTTCTGCAATTTCCACATTTCCGAATCTTGCACTGTCTACAAAGAATTTTATTTCAGAAACGGCACTTTTTCTTATTTCTCTATTTATGTTGCCGATCATCTGCTCCTTGAACCGGACGACTGTTTTTGCAACCATTCCGTTGGGAACTGCGACCAAAAGGACTTTGTTTTTTAAGTCAAAAGGGATCATTATTTCGCGGTTTGTCTTTCCTGCTATCTTTTCCCAGTTTAAAAGAATGGTCAAAAAAGTGCTTTTCGTTTCTGAAATGATCCTTGAAAGTCTGTTCGTCAAAACTGATCCCTTGATAGATTGTTCTGTAATTTATAGCATTTGGCAAGGTTTTCAAGCATTACGGCATTTGTAACTACTCCAACTCCGCCAGGGACTGGTGAATAGTTTATCCGCTCTTTTTCAGTGTCGTTTGCCACATTGAAGTCACCTGATACGGAACCGTCATCAGCAACATTTATTCCGATATCAATGACAGTTGCGCCGTCTTTGACATCATTGGAATCAACGAGCCCTTTTTTCCCTGCGGCAATTGCAATAATGTCTGAAGTCCGAATGAGAGTTTTCAGGTCATAGGTGTGTCTGTGGGCGATTGTCGGGGTTGCATTTCTGTTTAGAAAAAGTTTGAAAAGCGGCAGACCGACGATATTACTTCTTCCAATGACGAGGGCATGTTTCCCGACGATAGGAATATCAAAATGTTCAAGGAGCCGGATCGATGCAACGGCAGTGCATGGAACGATCTTCTCGGTGATAGTTGCAAAGAATTCGCCCTGATTACGGAATGTTATTCCGTCAACATCTTTTGCCGGATTTATCTTTGTATGAAGATTCCAGTAATTCACTTCGATCGGCAGAGGAAGCTCGACCATAATCCCGTGAATTGAAGGATCGTTGTTTACTTCATCGATCCACTCGTAAAATTTTACAAGCGGTGTGCTTGATGAAACTGGAAACACCTTGATCTTTGCATTGATCTTTAAGAGCCATTTTTCCTTCATTTTGAGATAACTTTCAGCCGCACCGTCACCGACCGGATGAAAAACGGCAAGAGTAAGAGGCGGAATATTCTCATTTTGGAGTTTTGCAACAATTCTGTCGGCAAGTTCTTTTCCTTTTAAAAGCATTTTCTTTCCTCATAAAAACAAAAACATTACTGATTATATGAAAGAGACGACTGATGTCAAAAAGTGGTGTTTTTTTGAAGCAGTTTAAATTAAATTTGGATTTTTTTTCAAGTGTGCTAAATTGCTTTCGCGATATTTTTTCTAACTTTTTTTGGAGAGCACAATGACAGTTGTTATCAATGGCGGAAAGCTTACAGTTGAAGAGCTTGTAAGGGTTGCAAGGTTTGGTGAAAAAGTTGAGCTTGCCCCCGAGGCGCTTGAAAGGATCAAGATTTGCAGAGCTATGCTCGAAAGAAAGATCGAGAATCACGAGATCATGTACGGAGTGAACACAGGGATCGGCGAATTTAGCGAAACCGTGCTTGATGACAGTGATATCAAGGACTTCCAGAAATATCTGATCTATAATCATTCAGCAGGAATAGGAGAGCCGGCGCCGCTTGAATATGTGAGAGGGGCAATACTTGCAAGGATAAATGTTCACGCCCATGGAAACAGTGGCTGTCGTCCTGAGATAACGCAGACTTTTGTTGAGCTTTTAAATAAGAATGTAACCCCTTTTGTATGTCAGAAAGGATCAGTCGGCGCCTGCGGAGACCTTGCTCCGATGAGCCAGATCGCACTCACTCTGCTTGGGGAAGGGAAAGCATATTACAACGGTGAACTTCTTCCTGCAAAAGAGGCGTATGATAAGGCGGGAATTCCGGTTCCCGGCCTTCATGCAAGAGACGGACTTGCCGCGATAAACGGTTCGAATGTACTCACGGCAATGAGCGCACTTTTAATTTATGATGTTGAAAGATGGCTTAAACAGGCGGAAATTGCAACTGCGATGTCGCTCGTTGCGTTAAAGGCAAACCTCAAACCGTATCTTCCCGATATTCATGTCGCCAGGGGCTTTTCAGGAGCGATAAGAAGTGCTGCGTCAATATTGAAACTTGTCGAAGGGTGCGACCTTCTCACCGGAAAAGTGAAAGTAAAAGTTCAGGATGCATATTCAATGCGTTCAACTCCGCAGGTGATCGGTGCCGCCCATGATGCGGTAAAGTGGGCGAAGTCACAGGTGGAAACTGAGCTTTCAGGAGTCTGTGACAACCCAGTTTTCTTCCCTGAAAAGAACATGGCATTGAGCGGAGCGAACTTTCAGGGAACACCTGTTGCTCTTCCGATGGAAATAGTGGGTCAGGCAGTCACAATGGTAAGCGTTTTGAGCGAAAGAAGGATGAACCGGCTTAATAATCCCGCCCTTTCAGTCGGACTCCCGCCTTTTCTTGCCACGAACCCCGGTCTTTTCAGCGGGTTGATGCTTTCTCAGTACACAGCCGACACACTGATCGTTGAACAGAGAATTCTCTGCACGCCTGCAGCAATTCAGTCAATTCCTGCCGCCGCAGATCAGGAGGATTTCGTTTCAATGGGAATGAATACGGCAATAAAAAACCGCCAGATATATGAAAATGCGTGCGGAGTTTTAGGAATAGAATTTATGGCGGCTTCGCAGGCACTTGATATAAGAAAATATGAAAATGAAGGAAAAGGGGTTGCCGCGGCAAAGAAAAAGATCCGCGAACATGTTGAATTCCTTGAAATTGACAGACCGCTCTATCCCGATCACACCGAAATGCAGAAACTTGTCATGTCAGGAGAAATTCTCAAAGCAGTTGAAGAAGAGTGTGTTTTTCCGTCTGATGAGTAGGTTTGTTCAGATTTGTGAGTGATCGATCTAGTTTTCCTCAGCATCCATTTCGCTCAGCACTTTGTTGAAAGCTCCGATGAAGGGCTGCATATCTTTCATGAGCTGGGCTTTCGGATTGACCCGCAGGACCATTCCGTCAAGATACATCATGCTTTTTATGATCGAGAACATATCCTTTTCAAACCGCATTCCGCTGTGAACGGCAAGTTTAATGGTTTCCATCATCTTTTTTGTAAGACTTACTTCGCTTACTGTGCTTCCTGCAAAATCTTTGTAGAGTTCCATAAATTTGACTTTGTAACTGTCTAATTTCTTTCCTGAAATTGTCGTTGTTGCCATGAGTTGTATTCTTTCGGCGCTCGTTTCATAGTCAAACTGGCTAAGCGATTCAAAAAAACGGAAAAGACCGACCCGCATTCTTTTGGAAACTGAACTTACTGCACCTGTATCAATGAAATAGAAATATCCGTCATCATCAACCATGACATTTCCCGGATGAATGTCACCGTGAAAAGTACCTGCGGCAAAAAGATAGAATCCGTGGATCTGGAAAAGGTCAAGGATCATCTGATATGTCACTTTCCCTTCAACAATGAGGTCATCAAGCGTTTTTCCCTTTATTCTTTCGCTTACAAGATACCGCTCACCGGTCATTTCCCGGTAGATCTTATGGAACTTCAACTTTGAGAAATCGTATCTGTGACGGTTGTCATCAGCAAGTTTCATAAGTGTCTGCTGACCGTTATATTCATCAACAAGATTAAGTTCTTGAGTTGTGTACTGAGCAATGTAGTCAAGGATTGCGACCGGATCAAAGACCCTCTCAAGTTTAGGATAAAAGAAGATAGCTGTTTTCATCAATCTTTTCAGTCGCTTAATATCATATAAAAAGTTCTCAAGATAGTCGCTTTTTATCAGTTTTACGATAACTTCAGTCCCGTCATGAAGCAAGGCATTATGAACCTGTCCCACTGAAGCAGCAGTAAAAGGGTTGTAGTCAAGACGGGCAAAATTCTTCTCCCACCCGTCAGGAGTCACTTCACGCAGAAGAGATTCGGAAACAGTTCTATCAAGCTTTGAAGCGTGTCCGTAAAGTTTCATCAGATGGCGGCAGACCGATTCATCAAGAAAATCTATCCTTAACGCAAAATGCTGGGCAATTTTTACTGCAAGAAGTCCCATTTTCTCAATCTTTTCAAGATCTGGCTCCTTTTTGCCGTAAATCTCCCTTAAAAGCTGAACAAAATCAATAATTTTCATAGCATCACTCCCTTAAAATAAGTTCAGCCGAGATCCGTCCTGATTCATAAATTGTGGGAAGTCCGCTTCCGGGATGTGTTCCTCCACCCACAAGATAGCAGTTGCCGATATCTTCAAACTTGTTGTGAGGCCTGAAATAGAGCATATACTTAAGTTTGTGACTTATGTTGAATATCGCCCCGCTATAAACTGAATAATCTTTTTCCCAATCAGTTGGAGTTATTATCACTTCTTCTTCGATTTTTTGTCTAAGTCCTTGAAATCCCTGATTTTCAAGCTTATCAAGAACTTTTTCTCTTAACGGCCCTTTTTCTTTTTCCCAGTCAATTCCGCTAGTGTTGTTCGGCATGAAAACAAGGACAAAAAGAGTTGATTTTCCATTTGGAGCAACAGTTTTATCAACTACTGAAGCGTTCTGGACATAAATTGAAAGATCGTCACTGATCACTTTTCTTTTAACGATGTCATCAATATTGTTGCGGTAATCATCGGCAAAAAGGATGTTGTGATGAGGAAGATCGTCAAAAATTCCGTCCACACCCAGATACATGAGAAATCCTGAGCAGCTGTATTCAAGCGATGCGATCTTTCTGTCGTTATATTTCTTTCTGTGCTTTTCTTCTACCAGATGTGTCATGGCATGGGCAAAATCAGCGTTTATGATGACAAAATCACTTCTGTCAATAGTGCCGTTTTCAAGTTTAACTCCTTTGGCGGTTCCATCCTCAACAATAATTTCAGATACTTTTGTGTTAAAGTGGATTTTTCCGCCAGACTCTTGCACGATATTTGCCATCGCCTGAGAAATTTTATTAAGTCCACCTTCAACATGAAATATCCCTCCACCATGCTCAACATACGACAGGATGCTGAAAAGACCCGGAGCTTCCCAAGGTGACATTCCGATATATTTTCCCTGAAAAGTGAAAGCTTTCTGCATATATTCGTCTTTGTAATAACTTCCAATGACATCGCTAAGCGTTTTAAGAGGTGTTGCACTTGGACCTGAGGAAAGGAGTTCCCAGTCAAAAAGATCAGTGACACTGTTAAATGGCTTTCTTAATATCGGGAATATTTTTCTGTACTTACGAGCTTCATCTTTAAGATATTTCTTATAGCCCTCAAAACTTCCGGGACTGAACTTTTCAATTTCAGATTTCATCTTTTCATGATCGCGGCTTGGGAAAAACTCTTTTTTGCCGCCATCAAAAGAGAGTCGGTACATCGGCTCAAGTTCAGTAATCTTCACATGATCAGTCAGTTCTTTCCCCGACATTTTAAAAACATCTTCAAGAATATTGAGCATCATCAGAAATGTCGGTCCAATATCAAAAGTAAACCCGTTCCTTGAAATGAAGCCGTTCCGTCCACCCGGATAACTTTTCTGTTCATATACCGTTACATCGATCCCTTTTGACGCAAGGATCATTGCAGAACTGAGACCACCCGGTCCCGCCCCTATGACAATAACTTTTTTTGACACCTTCCCTCCGGAATATGAATTATTAACAAAAACAGCGTCTTAATCTTCGCCGGCTTTCTGTTTTTCGAGTTTCTTTTCGATGTTTTTCAAACGGTCGCGGATCGTTGGATAGTATCTGTTGTAGCGGTTATCCTTCATAGACTGGATGTAGAAATTTTTCGCACGGTCCCACTGATTGAGCTTTTCGTAACATACTCCAAGAAGAAGTTCAGCCCGGTCTTTCTGATAATCCTTTTTGGTGTTGATGAAAAGGAACCGTTCAAATGCTATTGCCGCCTTGTTGTAATCCTTCATTCTGTAGTAGGAGAGGGATGTAAGATAGAAAAGATTGGGTATGTGGTCTCCTGTCGAAGAAATTTCAAGCGATTCCTTGAACCTGTCAACAGCCGCCTCATAGCTTTTCCTTTTAAAAAGTATTTCACCTTCATCATATTTCTGGACGGCGGCTTTCTGTTTTATCAAACTGGTCTCTTTGTCAATGATAAGCCGTTCAAGACGGCTGAGCGCTGAAAGATTGAATTCCCCGTAAAGTTTGAAAGCGTGGTCGGGATCACCCTCTTTCAGTGCAAGATAGAGGTTGTATGCCTTGATGTCGTTATTTTCAAGTGAGAAAAGCTTTTCTTTCAGTTCTTCAACTTCTTTTTCAAGATATTCGTTGTGTTCCTGCATGAGAGTATATTTTTCAGCAACTTTGACAACTTCCGCCCTGAAGTAGAAGAAAAATGCAAGGATCATGACTATCCCAAGGATGACAAAAGTGATGTAAAACCGGTTTGCCTCACCTTGATCTTTGCGGTTAACCTTTTGACTTATTTCTTTAATTGCAGCATCGAGCGCGTTAAGACTGTTTATGGATTTCATCAGGAGAGTACGGATCTCCTTTGAATCGTCCATCGGTTTAGTTTTTCCGTTCTCCGTTGATACAACAGAAATCTTTTTTTCTTCGGCCATCTTAAAAGCTCCGCAATAAAGCAGACGGGAGTTTAACCCATTTTATGTTAATTTCAAAAAAAATAGGAAAAACCTTTAAAATTTGGTATCAAATGGTGTACTTTTTCATTTTGGAGACTTGTATGACAAAAGGATTTTTCGAATTCAAGCCAGTCGGATTCAGAGGTGAGGTTGCGATAGTTGCTCCGTCATCACCGTTTGACAGAACGCTTTTCAATGCGGGAATAACAGAGCTGAAACTTAACAAGCTGAGACCTGTGATAGACAAAAATGTTTTCCTGAAGGAAAGTTTTCTTGCCGGAAACGACACATCAAGGGCGGAACTGCTTATAAATTCATTTTCAAAGGAAAGTGTTGAGGCGGTCTGGACTGCAAGAGGCGGATACGGTTCTATAAGGTTGCTTGAGATACTTGAAAGAAATATCGAAAAGATAAAGTCCAATCCGAAGCTTTTTATCGGTTTCAGCGATGTTACCGCAATTCATTCATGGCTTGTTGAAAAATGCGGGTTTGTTACTGTTCACGGCCCTAACATAACGACACTTTCAACGGTTGATAAGTATTCGAAAATACAGATATTTGAGATTCTTTCCGGTGCTGAAAGGGCTTTCAGCATTTTCAGCAAGAACATCAGGGCGGTAAATCACGGCAGGTCTAGAGGAATGGTCAAAGGGGGAAATCTCACAACTGTCGCATCACTTCTGGGAACACCGTTTGAGCCCGATTTTACGAACTGCATCATGTTCCTTGAAGAAGTGGGAGAGGTTCCCTACCGTGTTGACCGGCTTATAACGCAGCTTCGGCTCGCTGGAAAATTCAAGGGAATTAAAGGACTTATTCTCGGAGATTTTTCTTACAGGGAATTCAGGCCGCCTGCTGAAAAAAGTGTAAATCCCTATGCAATAATCGAATCAGCCGGAATTGAAAGGAATGTTCCTGCGATCTGCAACTTCCCTTCAGGACACGGGAATCAGAATATGGCATTCCTTCTTGGAGCCATCGCTGAACTCGACACGGAATCAAGAACTTTGAAATATACTTTTTCATAAGCGGAGCATGCGGTTTGGGCAGTAATAAAAAAACAAGAGAGGAGATGATAGAGCTTGCATATGCTCTCCAGAATGCCGTTACTGCACTTTGCAGCAAAAGGCCTCTACGGATAACCACAAATAAAGATAACAGCATTCTCAGGATAGTCTGGATGAAGGGTTACGAGAAAAAAGAGTGGTATAATGCGGCGGGAATGAAGATACTGACAGCTGCTTTCACTGATAAGCATGGAATACATGTCAAGGAAATAACAGTTGACGAATGTAATCATTCCGCAGTTTATCTTACAAAGAAAAGCACTGATCCGGAAAGGACGGGAAGGTAAATGAAAAGGGTATTTGTTCCCGTATTTATTCTTTTTTTTCTTTTGTCAGCAAAAGCGGATTGTTACAGCGGTTTCATCCCAAAGATGCGGCTTTCTCACAGTAACTCAAAGGAATGTCTCTATAATCCGCTGATCCATATAAATTCAGAAGACAGGGTTGCGATAGATTATCTTGAAACTGTTTACGGAGAACCTAAAGATTCTTTCACTATACTTCCCAGGGGATTTTACGATACAGTGAAATATTCAAACGACCCTTACAGAATAAAGCCGTTTCTTAACGGTGTCGAAACATCAAATTACTGGCAGATAATTTCAAGTGCAGGTGTCGAATATTATTATTCAAACAGAGCAGCGAACTTTATTCCCGGAAGTTCAGGAAAAATATTTCAACACCCGTCAACCTTTGTGATGAGCCAGTCAGGGAACATGGTTCTTTTAAATTCGCTGGCACTTTACTGGGAACTCAGGGAATACAATTATTTTGATAATTCTTCAAACTGGGAATCATTCTCAGTCGATTTTAACAGAGTCTATGCAAAGCTCAAGCTCTGGAAAATATCGGCCATGTTCGGGAAGGACGCGCTTCATCTCGGACCGGGTGAACACGGCATGATCCTTTCAGCAAACGCCGCGCCTTACTGGATGATGAAATTTCAGAACGAGGAGACCATCCGACTCTGGGGAAGCTGGAATTTTGTAATTATGAAAGGGTGGCTGAAAGATGAACGGGAAGATATATCAAATCCTGAAATATTTGCAATGAGAATGACATACAGACCGCAGGGGTCATTCGATTTTTTTGAGCTTGGAATGACTAGGACAATGATGTATTCAGGTGACGGCATGTACCACTACAAGATAGTTGACTATCCGGTCCTGATTTCAGGGGCAAAGGACAACCTGCCACGCGGAAAGTTTGATGCCGACAGTTACGGCGGAATTGATTTTACATTCAACATTCCGTTTTACAAGCTGGTTCCGGAGCTTAAAGTCTTCAAGCTTTATTTCGAGGAGTCAGGCACAGACATTAAAGCCATCTGGCAGGTTGAAGACCTCGGCGATTTCACCATACCTTACATACTGTTCAAATTTTACGAAAGGGCTTATCTGACAGGGATTTTCATAGGGCTGGAAAATGATGCAATGCGTCTGGAATATACAAAGACTGCATTTTCATTTTATAAGCACCATCTTTATCCGCACGAAGGATATTCATACAGAGGAATGTCTCTCGGTCATCCGCTGGGAAACAACCATCAGGCATTAAAATTCAACCATACCCACTGGTTTGAAAACGGTTTATCATTTAAATGGGAGATCGGTTATTATCAGCTTCCCGGAATAAACAGAAATGATAAAGACAAATCTTTCTCTGCACTTTTCCCCATGTTCTCTCTGGATGAAGGTCTGATAAGGAGAGGTTATTTCTCACTCTGGGCCGGCTGGGTGATAAAGGGACATATTTTAAGGGGATATTTTTCTCTTGACGGCGGACCAAAAAGCGATTCCGATCCACGCCCTTCAAAGATAACTGTCAGCGATAAAGCGACCGTTGACATAACACTGGGTTTTTCATTCCTGTTAAAGTTCTAAATTTTATAACAAAAAAAGCTTGACAGTTGGATGCCGGCATGTAAAATGCCACGCGTTATTTGGGTTAAGCTCTTTATTATTGGAGGAGTGATTATGTATGCGATGATCGATTTCGGCGGCAACCAGCTTAAAGTTGTCCCCGGAGAAAAAGTACTGGTTTACAATTTGAACAAAAAAGAAGGTGAACTTGTTGAGAATACTAATGTTCTTCTTTTTTCTGACGGTGAAAATGTTTCTATCGGCAAACCGTATCTCACAGATGTGAAGGTAAAACTTGAGGTTGTAAAGAACTTCAAAGGAAAAAAAGTTATTGTTTTTAAAAAGAGAAGAAGGAAAACGAGTAAAGTTAAAAACGGTTTCAGACAGAGTTTTACTCAGCTTAAGGTTATTGAAATAGTTAAATAAACAGGGAGATTAGATCATGGCACATAAGAAAAGCGGCGGAAGTGCGAAGAACGGTCGTGACAGTGCAGGTCAGAGACGCGGAATTAAAAAGTTCGGCGGAGAGCCGGTAATTGCAGGGAACATCATCGTCCGTCAGGTCGGAACAAAATGGATTCCGGGAAAGAATGTCGGGCTCGGTACAGATTACACGATCTTTGCGCTTTGTGACGGTGTGGTTGAATATCAGACCTTCAGAAAGAATGGGACTGAAAGAAAGAGAGTTAATGTTCTTCCTCTCGAGGTCTGAAGTTTTCAATAAAATAAGTTTCAAACTCCCGTAAAAGCGGGAGTTTTTTTTTGCTTCTTTCCGGAGATATCAAATGAGATTTGTTGATCAGGCAGTAATAACGGTAACCGGCGGTAACGGCGGAGCCGGAGCAGTCAGTTTCAGAAGGGAAAAATTCGTTCCTCTCGGAGGACCTGACGGCGGTGACGGCGGAAAAGGGGGCGATGTCATTCTTGAGGGTGATGAGAACATTACAACTCTTTATGATGTAAGGTATCAGAAGAACATCAAAGCAGAGAGCGGTGCCAACGGCATGGGTGCTAATATGTACGGCAGAGGGGGAAAGAACGAAACTGTGAAGATCCCTGTCGGCACACTTGTTTATGACAATTCAACCGGAGAGCTGATCGCAGATGTTACAAAACACCGCCAGAAAGTTGTTGTTGCTTCAGGAGGTATCGGCGGCAGAGGTAATGTGAAGTTCAAGACAAGTGTAAATAAAGCCCCTAGACATGCCCAGTCAGGGATAGCAGGGGAATCAAAGATCATACGGCTTGAGCTTAAGCTTATGGCTGATGTCGGCATAATAGGATACCCTTCGGTCGGTAAATCAACGCTGATAAGTGTGATAAGCAATGCAAGGCCTAAGATCGCGGAATATCACTTCACAACACTCACACCCAACCTCGGAATGGTGGAAGGTCCTGATTTTATTCCGTATGTTGTCGCAGATATTCCCGGGCTTATTGAAGGTGCCCATGAAGGACTCGGACTGGGGCTGCAGTTTTTAAGACATGTGGAAAGATCGAGATTTTTAATTCACCTCGTAGAAATAAATCCTGCAAGAACAAGTCCTGTGGATGATATAATTACAATAAACAGGGAACTTGAACTTTTCAATTCAGACCTGGCGAAAAGGGATCAGATATATGTCCTTAATAAAACTGATATTTACGGTTCTGAACACGAAGAATTGAGATTGGAACTCAAGAAATTTGTAGAAGGGAAGACATATTTTGAGATCAGTGGCGTTACAAGAGAGGGCGTTAAAGATCTTATGGCTTTTGTCGGAAGGATGGTCGCTGAATATAAATTGAAAGAGAAAGTCGATCAGTCAGAGCTTAAAGAATCAATATAGTTCTTAATAGTTTCGCGATCTTCTTGCGAAAGATTTAAAAACCTTATTCCCATTCCGGGCATTGATGAATCTTCTGAACTTGGAACAAAAATAGAATATTTGTCGTCACTTCTTGCAACCTTGCCTTTGACTTTGATTTCTTTTTCGCAATTGGGAAGGAAGAAAGAAAGGTCAAATTCCTGTTCAGGTTCCCACAGAATGGATGATTTTACGAAAAGTCCCCCTTCACTGAGATTGTGCGTGTCAAATTTGATGCTTATGTCATCTCCGCTTTCAGTCAGTCTGATCTTGAGAGATATCAAAGCCCTTCTGAAGTTTCTGTTGTCTCTACCCATCATTGTTTTAATCCCTCTTAAACCGGTTTGTTGTCGGAATCTACAAAAACCAGTTTCGGTTCAGGTATTTGAGAAGCATCGTCAATATATGAATGACTGGCGATTATTACCAGATCGTTCTTTGCAACAAGCCGTGCTGCGGCACCATTGATGCAGATCTCACCGGACCCTTCTTTACCCTCGATCACATAAGTTTCAAACCTTGCGCCATTGCTGATGTCCCAAATGTCAACAAATTCAAATGGTTTGAGGTCTGCAAGCTCGATAAGATTCTTGTCGATAGTGATACTTCCCTGATATTCTATGTCAGCTCCGGTTATCCTTGCACGATGTATTTTTGATTTTAATATTTTTCTAAACATAAAATCCTCAGAAATGAAACATCCAAAAACAGTCAGAATAATAGCAAAAGAGTTGATGTTGTCAAGGGTTGAATTTAATTACCGCTATTTTGAGCGAGCTCTCTGCCTATCGCAACGGCTTCGAGATTGAATTTTTCGGTTCCTTTCGGGGCTGATTCCAGAACCGCTTTTTCCAGTGATTCGAAGCTTACGATCTTTGTTATGCCTACAAGCGCCGACAAAGAAACGACATTAAGGGCAATAAGTTTTCCCTGTTTTTCAAGAGTTTTCGATGACATGGGGAGTTTTATCAGTTTATAGTTCTCACATTCAGGAAGATCGACATAATCGCTGTCAAGGATTACAACCCCACCTTTTTTCATTGTTGAAATATATTTGTTGGCTGCTTTCTGAGTGAGGCACACCATTGCATCAATTTCACGGGCTTTCGGATATTTGACCGGATTGTCGCTGATCACAACATCGGCCTTTGATGCTCCGCCTCTTGCCTCAGGTCCGTATGCCTGGCTCTGAACAGCATGCTTCTTTTCAAAAAGTGCTGCGGCCGTTCCGAGAATGACAGATGCAAGGATGACACCCTGTCCGCCGCTTCCTGAAAATCTTACTTCATATTTCATTTTGCACCTCCTGAAACGGAGTCAATAATTTTCTGATATTTGTCAGTAAATTCAAGCTTTTCTTTGTCACAGAATACTCCTGTTACGATCTTTCCTGCGAGTTCTTCTTCAGACATTCCGCCGGCTTTTTCAATGGAAATCGCATTATCTTTCTGATATTTGAGCATATCGAGGTTCGATCCGTATTTCTTCTTGTTTTTTCTGCCGTGAGTCGTGTAGCATGCTTCAGTAACATCAATAACTGAAAAACCCTTGTGCATCAAGCCCTTATGAATGTATGTATCAAGCTGCGGAACATGGTAGCTTGTCCCTCTTGCGACAAAAGTAGCTCCTGCACCTGTGGCAAGATCAACGACATCAAAATGAGGTTCAACATTGCCGTAAGGAGATGTCGCAGTTTTATCTCCGTCAGCAGTGGTCGGTGAGTACTGTCCACCGGTCATACCGTAGATGCCGTTGTTGAAAACGATGAGTGTTATGTCAATGTTCCTTCTGCACGCATGGATGAAATGGTTGCCGCCGATGGCCAGAGCGTCACCGTCGCCTGAAACGACGATCACATGCATTTTAGGTTTTGCAAGTTTGATCCCTGTTGCAAAAGCAAGTGCTCTTCCGTGGGCTGTATGAAGGGTGTTGCAGTCCACATAACCGGGGAGACGGGATGCACAGCCGATACCGCTGACTAAAACGATCTCGTCTTTGCTCCAGCCGGTTTTGTCGATAGCCCTGAGGAGTGATTTCATTACTATGCCGTGTCCGCATCCGGGACACCAGATGTGCGGAAGCTTTTCGTTCCTTAAATATTTTGAATAATCGAACATATTTTATCTCCTCTCTTTTAAATATTTAAATGGCTGATGGCTGAAATTATGGTCTCCGGTCCGAGCGGTTCTCCGTTGACAAGGTTCACAGGGATTATCTTGTTTCTTTTTGTGAATCTTTCCGCAACGGTTTTAAGCTGCCCGAGGTTCATTTCGGGAACGACAATAAAATCAGCGTTCAGAGCGTATTTTGCAAACTCTTCTTTCGGGAAGGGCCAGAGAGTAATAGGTCTGAAAAGTCCGGCTTTAACACCTTTCTTTCTAAGCTCCAACACTGATTCTTCAGCAGCTCTTGCAGCACTTCCGACTGCAAGCATGAGTATTTTTGCATCTTCACAGTGTATCGCTTCAAACTTATCAACAAGGTTTCTTTGAGTATAAACCTTTCTTATTATCCTTTCATTTTCTCTTGCCACGATCTCAGGGTCCATTGTCGGGAAACCGGAATCATCGTGATTAAGACCTGTCACATGGAATCTGCTTTTTCCGAAATTGGGCAGACATGCGGGTTTATATCCGTCAGAAGCATAGGGAAGGGGACAGAGTCCGTCACTGTTCGGTGCAGTTCTGTTAATTATTTCAATTTCACCGGGATCCGGAATTCTTATCCTTTCTCTCATGTGACCGATTATTTCATCACCCAGAACGATTACCGGGGTTCTGAAATATTCTGCAAGATTGAAAGCCCTTACAGTTTCAGTGAACATCTCTTCAACTGAATTCGGAACAAGTGCGATCGTAGGATGGTCACCGTGTGTTCCCCATTTTGCCTGAAGAAGGTCAGACTGTGCCGGAGAAGTCGGAAGACCTGTCGAAGGCCCGCCGCGCATGATATTAACAACAACGATCGGAACCTCTGCGATACAGCCGTATCCGATCAGTTCCTGCATGAGCGAGAATCCGGGTCCGCTGGTGGAAGTCATTGATTTTGAACCGGTAAGTGACGCTCCGATGATCGAGCCGATTGAGGCGATCTCATCTTCCATCTGGATGAACTTGCCGCCGTTTTTCGGGAGCCACTCAGCCATAAATTCAGCAATTTCAGTAGAAGGTGTTATCGGGTATCCGCCGAAAAAACTGCAACCGGCGTATGCGGCCCCTTTTGCACAGGCAATATTACCCTGAATGAATTCATAGTTTTCTTTTGTCATTTCTTTGCTCCTTCTTTTTTCTCGATATAAATGGCAAAATCGGGACATCTGAGCTCGCACATTCCGCAGGCGATACATTTTTCCATGTTGTCTGCCGTCACAATGAGTTTCTTCTTGTCAAGTGAAAGAGCTTTCACCGGACAGAATTCAATACACACTTCGCATCCTTTACAAAGTTCAGGTCTGATGTACAGTGTACATTTGGCGTTTTCATACTTGATTTCGACAAATTCTTTTTTTCCCATGATCACCTCTTAAGAAAATATTGCACCCCTGGTGTCGATTGATATTATCAGCGGAAAATCCGCGACTTCTATTCTGAATACTGCTTCCGGTCCAAGTTCAGGGAACATTATCGGTTCCATTGCCGTCATCCGGCTTCCGTAATATGCGCCTGCTCCGCCAAGTGCTTGAAAATAAAGGGCTTTGTGTCTTCTTATCGCTTCAGGTACACCGAGAGGAAGAAACCCTTTTCCGATAAATCCCTTTACTCCGAGTTCGAGGAGGAACGGGATGAAAGCGCCCATTCTCCAGCTTGTTGTCGGTCCGATGCTCGCCCTGTGTTCTGTATAACCGGGAGTCGGAGCGGCAAAAAATATGTATGCCCCTTTCATTTCAAATGGAAGCGGCTCGCCTTTTTCAACCATTTCGATGATCTTTTTGAGTGACTGGTCACGCACGGTTATGAGTTCTCCGGTAATACGGGTCACCATTCCGGCGTTTAGTGCTTCTTCAGACATTCCGTTAGAAAATATCAAAAAGGTAGCTCCTT
This sequence comes from bacterium, assembly GCA_017997475.1. Lineage (GTDB taxonomy): Bacteria > UBP6 > UBA1177 > UBA1177 > UBA1177 > JAGOEX01. The sequence continues at coordinate 3,827 of JAGOEX010000024.1, read as the reverse complement.
AAAAAATTATTTTTCCGCTTCTGAAACTGTGACAGTTAAGTGCAACAGCAACAGGCATCATCGCAATGTGGGTCGGTTCCTTTTTTATGTAAAGTTCCTTAACTGCCGAAATTCCGGGGAATCCGAGTATTCCGAAATCAAGTTCTCTGATCCTTTTCATGATCATGTCATATAACTCTTCATCCTCGTTGCATTTTTCAAGAAGTGCTTTCTTTGCTGTAACCGGGATGCTGTCAAAAGTTCCGCCTGTTCCCAATCCGATGAAGTAGGGCGGGCATCCTTTCCCTGCCGCAGATCGCAGTGTTTCAAGAACGAAATTCGCAACACCGGTGCGTCCTTCAGTCGGGGATATCATTTTTAGCGCGCTGACATTTTCGCTTCCGCCCCCTTTTACAAGTCCCCAGAGTTCAAAGATATCTCCTTCGCATTCTTCAATGTGGATGAACGCAGGAAGGTTTTTTCCTTCGTTTACTCTTTCAAAAGGGTCCCGTACTGTCGATTTTCTAAGCAATCCGTCGCTGTATGCAAGCTCGACACCTTTGTTGATGAGTATCGAAAGTTCCGGTGCATCGCTGTATGAAACGAACTTTCCTTTTTTTATGAAGACCTGTGCAATTCCGCAGTCCTGACAGAGCGGACGGAGTTCATCTTTTGCGTTAAGCATGTTTTCATCAAGGATTTTGGCAAGTTCCGCTTCGTCATCAGACATCCCTTCTTCTTTAAATGAAATGTTTTTCAAAGATTCGGGCTGATAGTTAAGCTCGATGAAGAGGTTTCTGACCGCCTCAATTATGTGAGTCCCGTCAATAATTCTCATTGCGACCCCAAATAACTAAGGGATTATTAAATATTGATACTGTATAAGTCAAGCAAAATCACAAAAAGTTTATGTTTGACCTTATATTCTTGTCAAATATTACTTCCTGAAATATCACATAACTACAAAATCCCTAAAATTACTTCTATCAATAATTTTGGTATCAGCGGTGTATGTTTCAGTAAAAGTTTTCGGCAGCTTCAGTCCGGACTTTGCCTTCCATTTGAACTCGAATCCTGTTAACTTGCCGCCTGATTCCTCAACATAATCAACTTCCTGCTGTTGACGGGTACGCCAGAAATAGCTGTTTGAAAAACTATTTTTATATGCATGTTGTTTTTTTCGTTCAGATACGAGAAAATTTTCCCATAGAGACCCTTTGTCAGAACGCATATCAAGGGAATTGAAATTTCCGATGATCATATTTCGTATTCCGTTATCATAAAAATAGATCTTCCGGCTCTTTTTTATTTCACTCCTCAAGTTTTTATTGTAACTTCCCAATGAAAAAACAACATACCCCTGACTGAGAATGTTCACATAATTTTCAATAGTTTTTCTATCAACACCTACCGTTTGAGCAAGTTCATTATAATTAACTTCGCTTCCCACCTGCAGGGCAAGTGCCAAAACCAGTTTTTCAAGTATTTCCGGTTTTCTGATATTGGCATAAGCCAGAATATCCCGATAAAGATAACTGTTAACCAACTGTTTTAAAATATCCTTTTCTTCTCCCGGATGATTTAATACATCAGGATAAAATCCATAAAGCAGACGGTTTTCAACCTGTTGTTCAGCAACAAGATATCCGTGGTGGTGTTCATACTCTTCCCAGCTTACCGGAAGAAGCTCATATTCCCATTTTCTTCCCGTCAACGGCTCATTTAATTCATTTGAAAGCTCAAAAGATGATGACCCGCTTACAAAAAGCTGCACCGATTTGAACTGATCGGTTATTATTTTCAGTGTGATGCCGATTCCCGGCACTCGTTGTGCCTCATCAATAAAAACTGTTGTGGATTTTCCGATAATTCTCCGTAACTCTTCAGTATTAGGATTGGTTAAAAGCACTCTGACTGTCGGATCATCAGCATCTAAAAACAGATGTTCTCTATCTTTTAGAAAATTCTGAATAAGAGTTGTTTTTCCAACTTGACGAGGACCAACAATAACAATCGCTTTGTTGCCACCTGTTTTCTTAGCAATTACAGCATGTAATGATCTTTCATACATAAAATCCTCCATAAAAAAACACAGAAATCAGGGAACATATTCCCATATAGTAATAACTATTTGGGATTACAATACCATATTGTTATACTCTTCTGTGATAAATATGCAAGAAAACTGTCGCAATGGTTTTCTCCGTCTTTTCAACGATTTTCAGTTTTGAAAAGGTGTTCCCTGATATTTTCGGGGAATATTTTAACTATTCGGGATTTGATGGTTTCGGCGTCGAGTCCGATCCCTTTTGACAGTATTTCACCTCCGTCGGATGCATGGTAAGAGTTCATGACAACGGTGTAGAGACGGGTTTGTTCAAGAGGTATTGCAGCGGTGTATCTTGGCGAAATGTCGTTGTAGAACCTTTTATACCTGCTTCCGGGTTTCTGGAGTTCATGGGAGTATTTAAGAAGCGATTCGATCTCTTTTCCTGAAAGTTTCAATGTTACAGGAAAATTGTCAAAAGGATACAGATAAAAAAGGTCACGGACGGTCACATTGCCCGCTTTTAAAGAAACATCGTCAGTTACAGGTGCTGTGAGCGAAACTTCAGCATTTGTTATTCTAAGAAGCGTTTCGTGTATGATATCGACATATATTTCAGGTGTTATTTCAACCGGTGCTTCACCGGCAACCGAACTTTCATATTTTACCGCCTCTTGAAGCAGCGGCTCAATAAAATCAATAAATCCGGTGTCTTCAGAAGTTTTTTTGATCGGAACAACATCGCCTTTGAATGAAAAAATTCCCTTTGACTTGATAATTTCCGCAAGAACGAACGATTTGCCGCTGTCCGATGACCCGACGATCAGAACTTCCTTCCCTTCAGGTGATTTAACAGTTTCTTTATTCACAGTGTGGTCGTGTCCTGTGAAAATGATGTCAAATCCTTTAACACTCTCTGCAACGGGTTTAACGAACTCAAGTCCTTCATGGAAAAGCCCGATAATTACATCAGCTTTATGATCCTGTTTAATTATTCTGATCCATTTCTCCGACATTTCCCTGATACTGTTCAGATAGAGGATTTCAATATTTTCAGGCCGCACCGCTTTCTGAGCAGTCAGCGTTGTCATTCCCAGAACCGCTATGCGAACCCCTTTTCTTTCAATGATCGTGAAAGGTTTAAACAGAGGCATTTTGGTTTCATTAAGCGTGATATTCCCGCTAAGCCACGGGAAAGTGAATTCCTTTTCTATTCTTTTACAGTTTTCAAAACCGGCTTCTATATCGTGATTCCCGATCGATGCGGCATCATATTTAAGATGGTTCATTACTTGAGAAACAATGTGTTTTCTGTCTTTTGCGATGAAGTTGAAATAGTGAAGAGCCGGTGTTCCCTGAAGGATGTCACCGTTGTCAAGAAGTATCAGATCTTTGTTTTTACTGCGTATTTCGTTCACAGCTGTTGCTATCGATGCAAGAGATCCGGGTTCATTTTCCTGTGAAACGAACATTCCGTGAATGTCTGTTGTGACAATTACGGGAATTGAGATCTCTTTTGTACAGGAAACTGTCACGAAAATAAAAAGAATAAAAATCAAGTGTCCCTGTTTCAAAACATCCTCCATCATTATAAGACCGGGTAAATTTAACATGAAGAGAAAAATATGGCAAGAAAGAAAGAGTTGTATATAATCAGTATGTAAATTTTCTTTTGGAGGGATCAATGAGAAAACCTATTATCGCGGCAAACTGGAAAATGAACAATCTTACTGCTGACATAACGAAATTCTTCAATGAATTCGCAGACACAGCAAATCTTTTTAAAGACAGGGATGCTATT
>JAGOEX010000023.1:5091-22207 GCA_017997475.1 bacterium | reverse complement strand
TAAAGAAGGAGTTCATCCAGATCGCTAGAGACACCCGCACCCTTTTCATGCTTGCTTTCTTTCCGGCAACTCTTCTTCTTGTTTTCGGATATGTCCTTTCATTTGATGTAAAAGAGATAAAACTCGGCATATTTGATAATGACAGGAGTGAAGAGTCATCAACGCTTATATCGGCAGTTTCTTCAACTGAATATTTCATTATCGGCAGAGTGTTTGATAACAGAAGTAAAATAGACCCTTTTCTTGACGATGGAACTCTTGATGCCGTTATAATAATCCCTGAAGGTTTCGGGAAGAACATCTCATCAGGAACAGGAAGTCCAATCCAGGTGATGATAGACGGTTCTGACGGCAGAAGTGCGGGCATCGTTCAGGGCTATATTGCCGGATTCATTAACAGTTATTCACAGAAGATCATCGGCGGATATGTCTTGGGAATGGGAGGAAAAGTTGAGCCGCCGGTAAATATCGAACCGAGGATCTGGTACAATCCTGAACTGAAATCAAGCATCTTTCTTGTTGCCGGGCTGATCGTTTTCATTCTTATGATAACAGGTGTGATCTCGACAGCGCTTTCTGTTGTCAGGGAAAGGGAAAAAGGGACAATGGAACAGCTTCTTGTATCTCCGCTTTCCGCCACAGCCGTGATAATCGGCAAAACCATTCCGTATCTTGTAATCTCACTTTTATCGACCGTCATCATCCTTGTTACTGGTTATCTTGCGTTCGGTGTCGAAGTGAAGGGCTCATATCTCATGCTTTTTGTTTCATCAACTCTTTTCATCATGTCAGCGCTTGCACAGGGAATTCTCATCAGCACTATAACGACTTCTCAACAGGTTGCGTTCTTTGCCGCATCTCTTTCGAGCTTACTTCCGGCACTTCTCCTTTCGGGATTCATTTTTCCTATCGCCGGAATGCCTTATATAATTCAAGCAATTACGACAATAGTTCCTGCAAAATATTTTGTGAATCTGCTCCGCGGAATAATAATGAGAGGTTCCGGCTTCGACACGGGTCTGAGCGATCTTGCGGCACTGACGATCTTTTCGTTTGTTCTGCTCACGATCTCGGTAATCCGGCTTAAAAAGGTTAAACTGGTGTAAATATGCTTAAGTTCATGATCTGGAAAGAGTTTCTTCAGCTTAAAAGAGATAAGAAAATGTTCGGCATCATTTTCATGGCTCCAGTGATCCAGCTTATCGTTCTTGGATATGCGGCAAATTTCGATGTGGAAAGAATATCTACTGCAGTGTGTGATTATGACAGATCTAATGAAAGTGCGCAGTATCTTGACCGCTATTTTTCAGGCGGCTACTTTGAAAGAACGGTAAATCTCAATAAAAGCGGCGACATAGACAAACTACTTGAAAAAGGTGAAATTCAGGCGGCGATAGTTATTCCATCCGGATTCGGTCGTAATATTGCAAAAGGAACTCAAACTGATGTTCAGCTTATAATTAACGGAAGCGACACGAATTATGCCACGAACGCTTTCAATTATGCCGCTCAGATTACCGCACGATTCAGCACAAAAATACTTCTTGAAAAAATGGCTATGGCCGGAATGAACTCTATTCCTCAGGTTAAACTTGAACAGCGGCTTTTGTACAATCCTGAACTGAAAACAAAAAATTTCATGGTCCCTGCGATAATGGGGCTGATACTGATGATAATAACTGTAATGCTCACTTCGATGGCGATAGTCCGTGAAAAAGAGATGGGGACTATTGAGCAGCTCATTGTCACACCGATAAAAAAAGGGCCGGTTCTTGCAGGGAAGCTCATCCCTTTTCTGATTATCGGACTCATTGATGTCGCACTTGTAACTGCCGTCGCCATATTTCTTTTCAGAATTCCGTTCAAAGGGAGTTTTTTTCTTCTTTTTTGCGGAGCTATCCTGTTCCTTTTCAACACGCTCGGGCTCGGACTTTTTGTTTCCACCGTTTCAGCCACTCAGCAGCAGGCGATGATGACAGTCATGTTCGTTATAATGATGCCCTTCATCTATCTATCGGGTTTTGTCTTCCCCGTTGAGAATATGCCACTGTTTTTCCAATATATTTCAGAAGTTATCCCACTCACCCATTTTCTCATAATTGTCAGGGGATTATTCCTCAAAGGCTCTAATTTTGCCGACCTGGCACCGCATCTTGCCGCCATGCTTGCAACAGGAATAATCATCTTCGCAATCTCCATGAAACGGTTCAGGAAGTATATTTAGATCTGCTTCAGAAAACCGGGGAGTTTTCCGGCGGCATAGATCGGGAGATACCATCTTCTCGGTTTTTCTCCTTCATTCTTTCCGCTGAGTACAACTGCTTTCAATGGTTTGTATTTTTCGATGTATGCGGCAAGTGATTTTGAATGTGTCACTGAACCGGATTTCACTTCAACAGGGATTATTTCTCCTGTGTTTGTCTGGATTAAAAACTCTATTTCAGATGTTCTTCCCTGCCAGCAGTAAGTATTTGGAACACCGGATGCCATTAATTCCTGCAAAACAAAATTTTCGGCAAAAAAACCTTTATATGTATTGAAATCATACTGCATTATCTGTTGAGACGCAAGCTGACTCAAAGCACCGAGCAATCCGACATCGAAGAAATAAAGCTTGAATATATTCTCTTTTACTTGTGCGATCATTGGAATTTCGACATTTTCAACCACAGGAACCCTTAAAATAAGATTCGCCCGTTCAAGCCATCCAATTGGTGAAGAAAGCCGGTCGTAACCTCTTATCCCTGCAACTGCATCTTTTAAAATAAATCTGCTCACGGATCCGTCAACTGATCTTGCGAGCTGGGATGGCACTGATCTGAAAACCTGTTCGATATGAATTGAATTTATTTTTCCGCTGTGTTTTGCCACATCAGCCATATATGTTCTTATCAATGCAGTCTGAATCTCTCTGACTTCTGAAAACGCTTCGAACATGTTTTCTTTATTATTTCTGAAATATTCTACAGCTTCAGGAAGTCCACCCACAACAAGATACTGCTTCCAATACTCAAGCAGTTTCAAATGTGCCATTTCCGGGAACGGTTGAGAAATATCATGCCTCATCAATAAACTGCTTAACTGCTCTTCACCGACAGCATTAATAAATTCAATAAAACTAAGTGGTTTTAAATCCAGAAAATCAACCTTACCGACAGGAAATGAATCAATATTCATCGTCACACCAAGAAGTGACCCGGCGGCACATATTGCAGCATGAGGCATGTTTTCACAGAAATATTTCATTGAAGTCAGCGCCTTGGGTTCGTTTTGTATTTCATCAAACACAATGAGATCATTTTTTATGTCTATTGAAGAACCCAGGAAAAACTCCAGTTCACGGATCAAAACTGCCGGATCAAGATTTTTTTGAAATACACCCGATAATTCAGGACTGTCCTCAAAATTAAAATAATGAAAACCGGAAAAATAGCGGGAGCCGAATTGTTTCAGAATATGTGTTTTTCCAACTTGTCGCGCTCCCTGTACTATTAACGGTTTTCTGTTTTTCTTTTCTTTCCATTCTGCAAGAGCCGTCATCTGCTGTCTTTCCATTTCAAACCTCCGAAACAACACTTTGCTTGCTATAAATACCACATTTGTGTACTTTATGCAAGCACTTTCTGACACTTTTGTGTACTTTATGCAAGGAAAGCTTAATTCCGGAAGTTTTTTTAGTTCAGAATTCTTAAATCCTTTGACAAAAACAGCGACATCGTTATATTTATTGAAGGTTTAATGGAGATTGATTATGTTGAGGTTAGCTTCAGATAAAGAAAGGTTGTTTTATGAGAAAGAGCTTTATCCACTTCAGGATGAAGTTCTTAGAACAATTAAAACCGAAAAACTCTATCTAAGCGGGGGAACCGCTCTTTCCCGTTTTCATTACAATCACCGCTATTCTGATGATCTTGATTTTTTCTTTGACGGATACAATTTCAAGCAGGAAGAATTTGGAATAACTGTCAGGGAAATACTGAATGATCTGTCTGAAAAGTTTGAAATAGAATCTGTTGTAAAATCAGATCTTTTTATAAGGGCTTTCGTGAAAAACAAGGAAACTGTTTTGAAATTGGAGTTCATTTTTGAAAACTATAAGTGTGTCGGGAATCGTGAAAGGTCAGGCAGTGTTCTCATTGATTCAAAAGAAAATCTTGCTGTCAACAAATTGACAACCATTTATGACAGACGAACTGTAAAAGACTATGTTGACCTTTTTTTCCTTTTAAAAGAATTTGATTTGCAAAGCGTTGCAAAGTGGGCGGAGCATAAAATTGTTCCCCTTGACTATGAAGATGTACTAACCGCATTTTCATCATTTAAGCTGGAGGGCACAGCTCTTATGATAAAAGAAATATGCGAAAATGAGTTTAACAGTTTTGTAAAAGAACTTTTAAAAAGAATGGTGGAATATGCTCACAATAGATAAGCGGCTTGAAAAATATTTCTGGGATGGAACTGATAACATCTCTGACACATATTTTGTAAAAAGGATGCTTGAATATGGTGCTTTCCCCGACATGCTCAAAATACCTTTTTCAGTTTTCGTTAAGGAAATCAGAAACATTAATATTTCAAAACTGAGAACATCTGAAAAGCGGAAACGATTTCTGGAACTCCTTTTACCCCATCTGGATAATGCCTCCTCATGGAAAGAACTGATCTATAAAATGGCTCAATTAGATTAGACCAATCATTATTTTCTGCTATCCCTTTACACTCTCAACTATCGGGATGATGTTTTCCTTTGATTTGAAATTGCAACAATAAAAAAACATGTCAAATTTGCTAGAGAAATTGACGAAAATCCTGTGTTTCTATTGTCATCTGTCGGTTTTTATATCAGTGCCGAGTTTGTCAAGATGGTGTCAAACTGTATTTTCAGGAATCTTTCAAGTATAATCATTTTGCTCGTTCTTGCATAATTTGGAGGTATGAAATGAGATTTCTTTTAATTGCACTTCTTTTTTTGAGTGTTGTTTCCTGTAATACTTCTTCAAGTGGAAATTATAAACCGGTCTCTGACGAAACTGTGGACGAAACTGTGGACGAAACAGTTGACGACTTGTCCGACGAAGCCTTGGCGGAGTCGGAAGATACGGAGTCGGATGAAAACACCGACAAAAACACCGATGAAGGTGTTGACGAAACCGTTGATGAAACTACTGATGAGGCCACCGACGAAAACACCGATGAAAACACCGATGAAGGTGTTGATGAAACTGCGGATGAAACTGCGGATGAAACTGCGGATGAAACTGCGGATGAGACTGTGGATGAGACTGTGGATGAAACAGTGGATGAAACAGTGGATGAATCCTTTGATGAAGATACGATTCCTGACGATGATCCTGACGATGATCCTTACGCATCAACAAACGGGCTTTATGATGAGTCTTTGCGTGAGGCGCTGTACAACCTGATTGCAGTTGACAGTCCGTTTGATTATGATACTGCCCGAGATGCAATGTATGGTGGAATTGATGTGTTTAATGACGAAATCGAATGTCTGTACAGCGGCAGGACAATTCCAGGTCCTGCAACTAGAAGCGAAGTGTACAACGGTGGCAGTGGACTAAACTGTGAGCATTCGTGGCCCAAAAGTCAGATTGTTTCAAGTAACGGTGAGAATACGCCGCCGGGATACGATATCCATCATCTGTTTCCTACAGATGTGCAGGTGAATTCAGATCGGGGAACACTTGATTTCGGTGAAGTTTCCATGATGACGGACACTTACTGCGTCGTGGGAAGTGACTGCTCATACAGAGGGCAGAGTGATTCCGGATCCATTGTGTTTGAGGTGCGTGATTCCCGGAAGGGCGATATTGCGAGGGCACATTTTTATATGGCGGTCCGCTGGGCGTTCGAATGTGATATCTATCTCTGCATTGATGATAACGGAGATATGATAGACGGGCGGATTAAAATCGCGGAAGAAGCGGTTCTTCGGCAGTGGCATGTTGATGATCCGGTGGATGAGCGGGAACGCACGAGAAATGATCGCATTGAAGCTGCTCAGGGAAATAGAAATCCCTTTGTTGATCGACCTGATCTCGTGGAGCGTCTGTCGGATTTCTGATGAATTCAGAAAATCAAAAAAGGTCATAACGGGATTTTATCTTTTCGCAGTAACAGCAAGTCCGCCTTCTGAAGTTTCCTTGTAGATCATGGGAAGATCATTTCCTGTCCGGTTCATGGTTTCAACTATTGTGTCAAAACTTATTGTGTGTTTTCCGTCTGAAAGAAGAGCAAATGTGTTTGCGTCAAGTGCTCTTGATGCCGCGAAGGCATTTCTTTCAATGCACGGGATCTGGACAAGTCCGCAAACGGGGTCGCATGTCAGCCCGAGATGGTGTTCAAGTCCCATTTCAGCGGCATATTCAATCTGGTTGGGAGTTCCGCCGAATAGTTGTGCAGCAGCTGCGGCGGCCATTGCACACGCTGTTCCGATCTCTCCCTGACATCCGACTTTTGCTCCCGAAATGGATGCGTTCTTTTTAACGAGATTGCCGATAAGCCCTGCTGTGGCAAGTGCTCTTAATATCTTATCTTCATTGAACTTATAGTTGACACTCATGTTGTAAAGCACTCCGGGAAGAACTCCTGAAGATCCGCATGTGGGAGCTGTGACAACTTTGCCGCCTGAAGCGTTTTCTTCAGCAACTGCAAGGGCATAGGCAAAAAGCATTGACCTTCTTTTCAGCGATCCGCGAAATCCGCTTGCTTTGATCGAATATGATGAAGCTTTTCTTTGCAGACCAAGCCCTCCTGGAAGAAGCCCTTCCTTTGAAAGTCCTCTTTTTACGGAATCTTTCATAACTTTCCATACTTCCAGAAGATATTCCCAAATCTCTTCACCTTCGTGCTCTTCAACAAACTCCCAGAAGGACTGTCCTGTTTTGTTAATATGATCGAGTATCTCTTCCATCGTAGAAATTTTGTAAATTATCTTCTTTTCCTCTAATTGATCAAAAGTATCTTTCGTAACTATTTTTCCTCCTCCGACACTGAAAAAAGTTTCTGAATTCAGAACAGTTCCATCTTCCGATAATGCTTCAAAAAGCATGGCGTTACTGTGTTCTTTCATAACAATTCCGGGTTTGAAAAGAATTTCTGTCTTTTCTTCTCCCAGCTCATCCATTACAGCTTCGTCTGTGAGATGTCCTTTTCCTGTTGCCGCAAGACTGCCGAACAATGTCACTTTGAATTTTTCAGCGTTACTGTTTTCGCCTAAAAACAGTTGAGCGGCTTTTCTTGGTCCGATCGTATGACTTGATGAAGGACCGTGACCGATCTTAAAGAGTTCCCTGATTGATTCCATTCCGTTTCTCCAATTAAAAAACCGTTGTCACAATCACAGTAATCTTAAAAATCTGAAAATCCAGAAAGATTTTCTTATAGATTCTCATGTATTTTTGCAGCATACGATTGTATGCTCAGTTCAAGCTTAAGGTCGGATCTTAAATTGGTAATTAATCAGGAAATGATTGATAAAGGGCTGGAACAGCAACAGCTATAATTTTGATCAAACTGGAGATTTCATTTCAGATTTTCTTGGTATTTAATTATTTTCTTCACACACTTTCAACTATTTGGATTCTTTCTATCTTTTTGTGACTGAGATGTCATCGATATATATTCCGTAAACATTAGTTCCGGAATCATTGGGCGCCTGATATTCAAAAACAAGATAGACATTTTTGCCTGCCGAGCCGGATTCAGTGACAGATCCTGTGATCTTTACGAACTCTCCGCTTTTTCCGCTAAGTCCCAGATACTGTTTTGTGTACATTCCGTAAAAAGTGCTGATATATCCATCCGGATCACTTTCAAGTTCTTTAAAAAGTTCAACTGTATTTGCCGCGTCCCCCGAAACTTTGCTGCATTTTCCGCCGCTTTGGAAATTCACTTCCTCACAGAGATAGAGCAGAACTCCCCCTCTTTTTGTTTCATTCGGGTAAACATGGGTGTCGATCCATGCATAAAATTCAATATCAACTCCATTTGCCGGAATAGTGAATTTTTCATTGTAATAAACTATATTCATTAAGTTTTTATTGTCAGGAATTTTGTCGTTGACAATAGTTGCCAGAAGATTTTCACCGCTGTGTGCATCAGTGATCTTCCCTGATATTTCAGGATCTCCGATCTCCCAGAGATCTCCGCTGTATAAAAACGGGTCCGCAGAATTCATCAGTTTGTTAATATTGATCTTTTTCCATTTTGTCCATGTGGAAGGAGTTTCAAAATCTTCAAAAAGGATAACCGGATCATTGATGATATCCGAATCTTCGTCATTTCCGCTTTCGTCATTTAAATCACTCTCTTCATTGTCAGTTAAGTCTTCATCCGTTGTCTGATCTTCATCTATCATGACAGAATCGTCAGGCACAATATTATTGTCAGGAGTTGCGCTGTCATCTGTTTTGACAACATCATCAACCTGCCCGGAATCGTCTTTTACAGAATTATCATCATTTGTTTCTAAATCATCGTTTTTCTGCTCATTTTCGTCATTCTGATTGAGATCATCAACCTTAACATCATCTTTAACTGAGCAGGACGCAAACCAAAAAACACAGATAAAACCCAGCAGAATAAAATACTTAGACATCTTAAACCTCAAAAAAAATGTTAACCGCACCAAACAGTTTGGATAATAATGAAAATTAAGGAGATATAGCCCGTCTTGAGAAAAATGAACCGGAATAGACGAAAAGACATGTCCATATTTTTAAATCAGAACCGATTTGACTAAAGAAAGAATCTTTTATCCCTTCACACTCTGCAAAAGATCTGCAATCTTTTATAAACAGCATAGAGTTTAAAGAGAAATGATTGCAGAAAAGGAACTGCTTCAAAAATTTTCAGTAGTTTTTCCTGCCGTTTTTTCAATTTGATATACTTTCTGAGTTCCGGCATATCATAGTTTCTGTTCAATATTTTCTTTGCGATCTCTTTACCGCTTATCAATGCTCCGGGAATTCCCTCCCCGGTATTCTTCAACGGAAGTCCTGCGGCATCTCCAATAAGAAAAATATTACCGAAAGAAACACCTGAATATTTGTGCTGAATTTTCCCATGCTGAACTTTGCTGTTATTAATTTTCAGTCCCGATGAAACGATAAATTCGTCCAGAATTTTCAGGGCATTACTGTTATTTATCCGGTACTGATCAAAATAAATTCCGGCATTGCCCCCCTTTTTATTCGGAAACATCCACATATATCCGGAACCTAGTTTTTGAGGGTTGACAGACCACCTGAAAAGAGCTCTGACACTTTCTATCCGATAAAGCAAACCTGTCCTGAATTCACTTTTAAGCCCGAGAAACTTTCGTACAACAGAATCAGATCCATCTGCACCGACAAGATATTTGTAAGAAAACTCCTCTTTACCGGTAAAAACTTTCCCTTCACAAACTGACTCAACTTCTGTCCCTGTAATGATCTCAATGTTTTTAGACGATCTTAATATATTCAGCAGATATTGCCCCAGATCAGACCTTGATACAGTTCTTATCGGTTTTTTCAGATCAAGATCGATGGAATCTCTGTTTATTTCAAGTTTAATTGCTTGAAATGTTTCAGTTATTTTATCAGGAATATTGAATTTTTCAGTAAGATTCGTAAGCGCGCCGCCACATGTTTTGGGACCGACAATATCATTTTTTTCTATTACAAGCACAGACATTTCTTTGTCTGCAAAACCTCTTGCACATTCAAGACCGCCGGGACCTGCTCCGATAATTATTACATCGTAACTTTTTCCCATTATTTGAACAGATTTTTTGCTTTATCGAGATAGTCTTTAAATGATGGTCTTTCTTTGTGATCTGCTTCATATTCTTTAAGTTTCAAGATGTGTTCACGGTGTTTTTCTGAAATATTTTTAGGCACTTCGAGTGTAAGAATGACATAAAGAGAACCTATGCCGCCGCCTCTTTGGAGTGAAGGGAATCCCTTGTCCTTAAGCCGCATTTTTGTTCCGGGCTGAGTCCCGGCAGGTATCTTCATTTCAACAGGACCGGTCATAGTCGGAACTTCGATCCTGTCTCCGAGAACCGCCTGAGAATAAGATATCGGGATCTCAACATAAATATCATCCCCTTCTCTTTCAAAAAGCGAATGATCTTTTACCCTTATCTCAACATACACATCGCCTCTGGGACCGCCGTTGGTTCCCGAATTCGCTTCACCGGCAACTCTCATTTTCATTCCTGAACTTATACCGGGAGGAACATTGAGTGAGATCTTCTTATCCTCTTTTACGAAACCAGTGCCTCGACAGTGAGAACACGGTTTTTCAATTATCGTTCCCTCACCACGACATGTCGGACAGGTTTGAGCAAGAGAAAAAATACCGTGTGAAACCCTTACCTGGCCGGCACCGTTGCATGTGGGGCATGTCTTTCTTGAACTTCCGTGTTCCGCCCCTGTTCCAAGACAGACCTGACAGGTCGATGATCTCGTAAAACTTATATCTTTTTTAGTCCCTGTGAACGACTCTTCAAAGCTTATCGTCAGATGGACAAGAAGGTCGGAACCCTGTGTGGGCACCTTCCTTCCTCTTCTTGATCCGCGACCGCCGAAAATATCTCCGAACATATCGCCCAGATTATCGAACACATCGGAAAAATCCCTGTATCCGCCGTTCTGTCCCTGAAAAGGATTGGCCTTCAACCCGTCCTCTCCGAACTGATCGTACATCTGCCTTTTTTCCGGATCGCTCAGAACTTCGTAAGCTTCGTTGATCTTTTTGAATTTCTCTTCAGCACCCTTGTCACCCTTGTTGCGATCGGGATGATGTTTAAGCGCCTGCTTTTTATATGCTTTCTTTATTTCTTCATTTGATGCGTTCCTTGAAACGCCGAGCAGTTCATAGAAATCAGCCATGTGAGTTTATTTTTTCTCCTCAAAATCGGCATCAACAACACCATCATCTTTTTTGTTCGCACCGTCACTCTGTCCTGTGTCACCCTGCTGGTCAGGAGCACCGCCCGCATTTTTATACATTGCTTCAGCAAGCTTGTGTGCACTCTCATTGAGTTCACTGATCGCCTTTTCTATTGTTTCAGCATCTTCATGTTCTGAAGCGGCTTTCAATGCAGAAAGTTTTTCTTCTATTTCAGCTTTTGCCTGAGGATCTATTTTTTCACCATATTCCTTCAATGCTTTTTCAGTTGAATATACCATCTGATCTGCATTGTTCTTTGCCTCAACAACCTTCTTTCTCTTTTCATCTTCTTCCTTGTTTCTCTCAGCATCTGCAACCATTCTTTCAATCTCTTCATCAGTAAGTCCGCTGCCTGCTTTGATGACTATTGTGTTCTGCTTGTTTGTGCCGAGGTCTTTTGCGCTGACATTCAGAATTCCGTTTGCATCTATGTCAAAACTCACCTCGATCTTCGGCAGACCTCTCGGAGCCGGCGGAATATCCTTCAGATCAAATTCGCCAAGAAGTTTATTCTGTGCAGCGATCTCTCTTTCTCCCTGGAAGATCCTTATCGTAACAGCCGGCTGATTATCCTGAGCTGTTGAAAATATCTCTGTCTTTTTGGTCGGGATCGTCGTGTTTCTCGGGATAAGCCGCGTAAAAACACCACCGAGAGTTTCAATACCCAGTGAAAGCGGTGTTACATCGAGAAGGAGGACATCCTTTACATCACCCTTGAGGACTCCGCCCTGTATTGCGGCTCCTACTGCAACTACTTCGTCCGGATTGACACCTTTGTGAATGTCCTTCTGAAAAAACTCTTTCACAAGACGCTGAATGAGAGGCATTCTTGTCATGCCGCCCACCATTATCACCTCATTAATATCATTGACTGAAAGTTTTGCATCTGCAAGAACCTTCCTGCATGGTTCGAGAGTCTTCTTTGCAAGATCTTCAACCAGCGATTCAAGACGGGCTCTGGACATATTTATATTGAGGTGTTTCGGACCGTTTGCATCAGCAGTAATGAACGGAAGGTTTATGTTGGTTTCCATCGTTGAAGAAAGCTCGTGCTTTGCCTTTTCGGCCGCCTCTTTCAATCTTTGAAGAGCCATCGGGTCCTGTGAAAGGTCTATACCTGAATCCTTTTTGAACTCTGCCGCAAGAAATTCGATTATTCTCTGGTCGAAATCCTCTCCGCCGAGAAATGTATCACCGTTTGTGGAAAGAACTTCAAAAACACCGTCACCGAGCTCAAGAATGGAAATATCGAAAGTTCCGCCGCCAAGGTCATAAACTGCGATCTTCATTTCCTTCCCTTTCTTATCGATACCGTATGCAAGAGCGGCTGCAGTCGGCTCGTTTATGATCCTGAGAACATTGAGTCCTGCTATCTTCCCGGCATCTTTTGTTGCCTGACGCTGTGAATCGTTGAAATATGCAGGAACTGTAATGACCGCGTCAGTAACTTTTTCGCCCAGATATTCTTCTGCAGTTTCTTTCATTTTCTGAAGAACCATTGCGGAGATCTGCTGAGGACTGTAATCCTTATCGTCGATCTTGACCCACGCATCTCCGTTTGATGCCTTTGAGATCTGGAAAGGAACGACCGTTTTCATTTTCATGACTTCGTTCGCTTCATACTTTCTTCCTATGAGCCGCTTTATTGCATATACGGTCCTTTTTGAATTGGTTATTGCCTGTCTTTTTGCAAGCTGTCCCACAAGCCGCTCTCCTTTGTCAGTGAAAGCGACTATGCTCGGAGTGGTTCTTGAACCTTCCGCATTTGCAATAACTTTCGGGTCTCCGCCTTCCATGATGCTTACACAACTGTTAGTCGTACCAAGATCAATACCGATAACTTTTCCCATTTTCTTCTCCTACTATAAATTACTGTTCAATATTATCATCATCTGCTTTATCATCAGCAGGTTCTTCTTCATTTTGTTCTTCTTTAACACCGGCTTCTGCTTCCGTCGAAGGACTTCCGCCTGAAGCAACGATAACCATTGCGGGCCTGAGTATCCGCTCATGCATCCTGTAACCTTTGACATATTCGGCAACGATGTCATTCTGTTCCTTTCCCTCAACGGGGATCATGCTCATCGCCTGATGTATCGAGGGATCGAATTTTTCACCGATGCCTGAAAAGCATTCAATCCCGTGTTTTTTCATAACGCTCTCTGTCTTGGACAGAAGGTGCCTTATCCCCTGAATAAAAGGATCGTTCTGAGCATTTTCGTCGTTTGGAACAAATTCCATAGCTTTGTCAAAATCATCTTTCACCGTTATAAAATCCCTGAAAAAATCTTCTGCGGCAAACCTGATCTTTGTCCTGAATTCGTTCTCAATACGGTTTTTCTGATTTCTGTTCTCTGCAACGAGCATTTTTACAGTGTTATCCAGCTCTTTAATCTTCTCTTCCCTTTCTTTCAGCTGCTCGGTCAACTGCTCAATTTTTTTAGATGATTCACCATCCCTGTTCTTTCTTCCGAAAAACCGTTTCTCCTTTGTTTTCGCGTGCTCATTTCCGAGCTGCTCAGCAAGTTTCTGCAGATCGGTCTCTTCCTGAAGTGCCTTTTCATCAATTTCAAGTGTACCGTCCTCTTTAATTACCGTCTCATTTTCAACCGCATCTTTTTTAAGATCTTTGTCGTTTCCGTTCATCTCTCCTCCGACGGACTGCTCGCCTTGGCACAAGTGTCTGTAATCATTCAGCACCCACATCAAGACCGTAATAAACGCCCTTTTATATAAAGACATATTCCTCAAAGTCAACCGCTTTTTAATATATTTTGCTCACTTTTCATTGACTCGCAAAACAAATCAGGTAAATTACAGACGCCTTTTGATCTTATGGTGGGGCTGTAGCTCAGTTGGGAGAGTATTTGAATGGCATTCAAAGGGTCGCGCGTTCGATCCGCGTCAGCTCCACCAGTTTTCGTTGACTTTTCATTATATATCCGTATGAATTGACTTGGTTTTTGTGATTTTTTCTATGTGGGTTCCAATTATGAAAAAAACTCTTTCAGCGATAATCATTTTTCTTACTTTTACTGTTTTCTCTGTTGATATGAAAAGTGTCCACATGGTTGAGCTTGACAACCACAGATTTGACAAACCATTGATTTCACACGGCAAACCGTCAACGAAGCTATTGAATGAAGTCGCTTTGTATAAACCGCTGACTGAAAAACTTATCTTCGGATATCTTCCTTACTGGAACAACTCCACAGATCACTTAAGATATGGACTTCTGACCGATATTCTCTATTTTTCGTGTGAGCTTTCAACCGCAAGATCTCTTGGCGACTGCCGCGACTGGCCTGAATCAGCACCAATTGATGAAGCACATAAATACGGAGTGAGAGTTCATCTTGTCATAACCGGCTTTGACGGTACGACTGTTCAGAATTTAGTTGAAAACAGTGTCGATAAAAACACTTTTTTCAAGAACTGCTGGGACAAAGTGAACGATGCGGGAGCTGACGGAATAAACATTGACTTTGAAGCATTCGCAGACACAAAAACAGCTGATCTCATTAAGTTTTTCAATGATCTTGGAACCTATTTCCACTCAAGAAACCCTGAAATGATAGTTTCAGCGGCACTTCCGGCAGTTGACTGGTCAAATAGATGGGATATCGCTTCCATGACCGGACTTGATCATGCGTTTCTTATGCTTTATGACTACCACTGGAAAAGCGGAGAACCGGGACCTGTCGCACCCTTACATTCAGAAACTCCCTGGACAGCAAATGGAATATGTGTGGAAAAATCAATAAATACATACATTTCCAAGAACGGTAACGAGGTCAAGGACAAATTGATAGCAGGATATCCATACTACGGTATCAAATGGAAAACAACTTCCGGCTCGTTTCCCGGAGCAAAGACCGAAAACGGTGCGGCAGTTATTTTTGACAATGTTTTTAAAGACCATTCATCAATTGAAAGCGGCTGGGACAGCGGATCTGAAACCCCGTACAAGATCTGGCAGGACGGCTCGCAGTGGTATCAGTTATGGTATGATGACGATGAAAGCATTTCGCTTAAATATGCTTTTGCAAACTCAAGGGGAGTCGCCGGAAGCGGAATGTGGGCACTGAATTATGATGTATCTTCAGAAGATCTTTGGAAAAAGATCGCTGAAAACTTTGTTTCAGACAGGTCTGGCTCCTTTGAAAACCCTGTTAAAATAGACAGCTTCCCTTTTGAAAGATCAGACAACACATACCGATATGCTTCTGATATTGTTGACTCTTACAACTGCTCTCAAAATATTTCAGACACGACTTTAATTGATGAATCAGGGCCTGAAATAATTTTTGAGTTTGTAACAGAATGCAGTGGAATTTTGACAGCCACGATCACCGACGGCTCAGGTGGAACCGGTTCAAGAGAGGATGTTGACATTCACATTTTAAACGGAAATGACGGTAATTCATGCATTTTCAGGAATGATTCTGAAATTAAGATCGACATCAAAAAAGGAAAATATTATCTTGTCGCCGATTCTTTCTCAAAAGAAGGTGTAATAAAGGGTGGAAATTTTACCATCCTTGCAGACTTTATTTGTGATGAAACAGAAAATAGTGATGAAGATGACACTAAAGCTGATGACGATGTGGTTGAAATTTCTGACGGAATTGAAATTCCTGACGAAGAGTCAACAGAAAATGATGATGAAACCGCGATTGTTGAGAGTGACAATGATAATGAAGAAGCAGATGATGAATTTGAGGAAAAAGCTGATCATGACAGCGAAAACACAAAAAAACAGAGCGGATGTGCTATCAATGCGATATGACATGCTGAAAAAATCTTTTTTTGCATTCATTTTCACACTCATTCTTTCGAGCTGCAGTAACGAAATTCACCGTGAGGGAAAATTATTTTTCTACAGATCTGAAGGGACAAAACTTTTCACATTATACCAGAACGATGACCAGAACTACCTTCTTTCAACGAAACTCTCCCCTTTAAGGAGCGACTGGGAAAAAAAGATTTCAGGGCACCCTTTTGAACCCGCATTTTTCATATTTGATAATTATATTCTCTGCAACTGTAAAAAGGGGAAAGTGTGTCTTCTTGACAGCTCCGACGGAAATGTTGCCGTTTCGGTTGATTCTTCAGCGGTCATTACAGAAAATTCAAAAGGTTTTGCTGTACATGAAGGGGTTTTCTATTCTCTGTGCGATGACAACTCCATCTGTGCCGTCAACATCAAACAGAATGAACCGTTATGGAAATTTAAGCTCAAGGATAATGAATCTGTTACCCTTCAGTTCAAAGTTGAAGGAAATTATATGATCTATGGCAGCAACAGTAGTGAACTGGTAGTGTTGAATTTAAAGAACGGCACAGAGATCTGGAGAATAGAGCCGCTTGAAAATCTTGAAAAAGCATATACTTTCCCTGAAACAGTTATCGCAGGATATGACCTGATTGACGGATTTGACATTGCAAAAGGGACAGGCAAGTGGGTAACTCAGCATGAAGGAAAAGTCCGCTGCGTAATGGACGGTCTGATCGTTGCACAGAGTGACGATTTCTTCACAGTGTTATTTGCGGAAAACGGAATTAAAACATGGGATTATCCAAGAACAGGAACGACATTCCTTACATGTCAGGAATCACTTTCACTTGCAGCGTTCACAGTAAAAAACCTTGAGGATGAGGCCCAGACCGAGGAAGATGCAGTAGATTATTTTGACAAGGTATACATATTCAATGCCTCAACAGGTGAAAGGATTTTTGACTACAACTCATCAGAAAATCTCCGTGTACTTAACATGACCGGATTCATGACAGACCGGTTCTACCTTGCTCTTGAAGAAAAGAATGAAGGTTATGATGAAATAACGGTAAAAATGTTCTCGTCAACCGATTTCAAGGAAGGACTGAACTATGTTTTTGGCAATGACAGCACAAGTGAGGAAGTTTATATCTCCTGGATGCATACCGACATAAATTACACAGTTTTCAGAATCTCTACCATCACTGGAACATCTGTGGAAACCAATTTTCTTTTCCGGACAGATACCGCTGAAAAGCTTGGCAGAATGGAAAGTTATCCCGAAATTGTAACAGGGACAAATGCCTATGACATCATTTCATATGACGATTATTTTAATGTTGTTGAAAAGACGCTACCTGACTTTTTGATCTATGATTA
>JAGOEX010000023.1:0-4991 GCA_017997475.1 bacterium | reverse complement strand
TATTTATTTCGGCACACAGTAGTAATAACTGACATCACACACCTGTGTTTCGGTATCACATTCAAGATCACTGTGACAACTCACATAACCATCTTTTTCAAGAAGTTTAAGTGAGAAAGTTGAGTATGGCCCTGCTGCACTCAGCAAAGGTGTTCCGTCAGACTTCTGATTAAGAAAAGCTATCTCAAACTCATGTGTTCCAAGATATTTCGGGTCATCAGGAAGAACGATGTTCACCCAGATGGAACCCTGATTACCGGTGGTGCCGAATATCTGTATTTCAGGTTTGTCAAAAACATACCAGCCGTTCCATCCGGAACCCTTAATGACAAATCCCGCCGGAGCATTATCGGTAGTCACCACCTCGAAATATTCATTCCAGTCAAGGTAAAATATGACATTCATTCCCGGGAATCCTGATGCATAAAGCGGCTCTCCCAGACCCCGCAACACAACGGTCTTCTTTAAAGCAGGCGGCGTTGTTTCTCCACCGTCAAGGAAGGAGTTGAAATAAATGCTGAAATATTCCTGACCGGTATTTTCAGGCGGAACGGTTTCAGTTCTTTTTGTTATTGTCACATCAGGTGTTTCGGTGCCGGTTGTGATGTTTTCAACAAGTTCCTGAGTCACAGTCATTTCAATATCAGTATCCGGCTGTTCAATGTCATAATCATTTTCATAATCGTTATCATCAATATTGTCATCGTCCACATTTCCTTTATAACATGTTGCCGTTGCAGCTCCGTTCTTCTCATCGTCACAAACCTTTCTGTCTCCCGAATATGTTATTGTTTTCGGGGGATCGCCGGCACATTCCTCTGTGCATGGCCATGTCCCGACGCCACCTTCAAATTCAATGGCGCCGCAGGATGCAGCAAGAAAATCAGCAGATATTGCCATAAACGGATCTTTGAACATCTCACAGAATTTATCTGCGAGTTTCTGCATATAATCATTCAGCCCTGTTGCATCAACTATTTTGCCTGCTATCCATCCGACCGCCTTATAAATCCCGGCGGCTATGGTGCCCATTTGCTCAACTTCATATTTTGCATTTTTAAATTCCTTTCCCGCAACAGGGATCATGCTTCCCATTCTTTTCGTCAGGGCGTCTTTCAATTTGTCCATTATTGAATCAACGAGAGCTCCCCCCGCCTTGTTGCAAAGCCCGCTTACAATATTTACTTTTATTGATGCATCTATCTTTGTGGAACCTCCAATACCCATTTGCGGACTTGACACTTCCACCTTTATATCTCCAAAGGTCGGAACATATTCAGCAACCATTCCGATGATATCTGTCACAGCTCCCACAACATTTGTAAGAGCATTCAGAAAATCAACTGCCGGACCAATTATCGGAGCTCTGTTGAGCGGCCACCAGTCAAGATATTCAAGAACAGATGTTACATCGTCATTAATGTCAGCAACGGCCTGGGCGGCATCCGCTATCTGTGCAAATGCACAAACCAGTTTTATCATGTCCTCTCCTATTGCAGGAGTCCCGAAACCGGCTTTCAAATATGAAGAATCGTTTTTAAGTGCGTTAGTGTAATAAATAACCTCTTCAGTTGCCGTTTTCAGCGTGTCGTTAAGCGAATCAAGCCCTTTGGCTTTCGCATATCTTTCAAAAAGCTCCTTCGTCTGATCATCCAGCCGGTTGAATACCGAGTAGAAATTTCCGTATGCATCGTTATAGAGCTCAGATGCCGCTTTGATCATTCCAATCATAACGGCTTTTTCATCGCTATTGATATTGTCTATGTTTTCAGCATACTCCGTGACTCCGCCCTCCATTGCTTCAATTGCGACTCTGAGCCGCCCCATTGTTTCAACGACTTTTGAGCCCGGCACTTTTTCAGCTGCAGGAAGAGGTCTGATGGTCATATCCTTTATCAGAGAAATCTCCTTTTCACCCTTTTTAAGCACTACATCAAATGTCCCTTCAGCAGTAAGACAGATATATTTCGGCGGTATGACAAATGTTGCATATCCCGGTCGTACCGAATCAAAGATGACTTTTTCAGATTCAGCATGTTTTTCCATTTCAGCAAGACAGGCAGTATCCCATTTAACCGCTCTCAATGTCCCTGACGGTGTTATCGCTATTGTCGATTCAACACCCGGCTCAAGCAGTTCAGGATTTATTATCATTATCGGATCACCCGAAGCAGTAAACATTATGGGATCTCCCGACATGATCGGGTCGCCTGACATTATCGGGTCGCCGGATTCTTTCACTCCTCCCTGGATGAAAACCGGAGCTTTGCCTGAATCGAGTGCTGTTTCAAGTATTGCAAGATCGTTTGAGTCGATCCTGTTATCAAGATTGAAATCAGATCCTTTTATCTGTTCGTCTGTCAGAGTATTTTTTCTTTCAAGATAATCTTTGAGGAGAGTGACATCCTTATCATCGACCACCTTATCTGAATTCAGGTCTCCCACCGTATAAGCATGAGTGCTGTCAAACACCATGAGAACTCCGCCGGTCTCTACAACTTCGCCGGATCCATCTTTTACAGAGACAGTGACAGTGTGCCTGCCTGGTTTTGAAAAAGTTACAACGATTTTTTTGTCTGTCTTTTTTGAACCTGCCGCAAACTTCCCTTCTGCCGGAAGAGTCCATTCATAAGTTGCATCACCTTCAACATTTCCGCCGGTAATAAAAACTTCAGCATTGAACTCTGTCGTTGAAACACCACTCATCCTTGAAGTTTTAACAAGTGCTGAAAACTTTTTCAGTTCCGGGTTGTATCCGCTCAGATCGAATCCGAACTCATCTTTCAGCACATCCTCATCATTGACTTTGTCATCCATGAACTCTTCATCGTTCTTATTCTTTTTGGATGAACTGCATGAAAAACCAAATAACATTGCAAACAATGTCGTCAGTAAAATGATTCTGATCTTCATTCTAATACCCCCTAAAATTCGTTATCAATCAAGTATTTGAACTCTATTTCCATTTCATCCAGTATTGCATTCAACCTGTCTGTGTCACACCCGTTTTTACAGGTTTTCTCAAGCATTACAGCAAACTCTGCAAGTTTTGTGAACCGCATATTAAGCGATGAACCTTTCAATGTATGTGCAATAGAAGCAAGTTTTGCACAATCGTTTTCAGCAACACTCGTTCTTGCCTGTTTAATCTTTATGGGAAAATCCTCCTTTACGAACTCGAGAAGTTTTTTATAAAGAGGAATGTCCCCCCCTATATTCTGAATAAAGATACTCTTTTCAAAATGGTTGTCGGATCCCGCATAAATCAACCACCTGCACAGTATCTGAACGATCCTGTTCACTTCGACCGGTTTTGAAATGAAATCATCCATCCCGGCAGCAAGACATTTTTCCTTTTCACCCTCAACAGCACCGGCAGTAAGTGCGATCACAGGAGTTCTTTTCTGCAGGTTCTTTTCAAGCACTCTGATCTCTGAAGTTATCTCTCTCCCATCCTTGCCGGGAAGTTGAACATCCATGAAAATGATATCCGGATGTTCCTCTGTAAACATAGTAAGCGCCTGATCTCCGTTCTCCGCCTGCATTACATCACATTTGGGCATAATTGATGAAAATATCGCCTTTATCAGCATCATATTTATCTGGTTATCCTCAACCACGAGCATTCTGAATGATGATTCCTGCAGTTTAATCTTTTCATTATCACAGTTATCCGCATTAATAGCGGTAACGGTCTTTTCATCGGCAGAAACCTCAAAATCAAGTTCGAAACAGAACTCCGACCCTGATCCGAATTCACTTATGACCTTTATGCCGCTTCCCATTTTTTCAAGTATCCTGTTCGATATTGCAAGCCCCAGACCTGTGCCGCCGTACTTCCTTGCAGTTGAGGGATCTGCCTGAGTAAACGATTCAAAAAGATTCTGCAACTGATCTTCCTTAATGCCGATACCGGTGTCATTAACGGAAAAAAGAACCTTTACTTTATTCTTTTCCTCATTTTTTTCTCTTAGAACAGCGGAAAGCACAATCCTCCCTTTATCAGTAAATTTAGCCGCATTGCTTAACAGATTTATCAGAACCTGCCTTAATCTGAACTGATCCGTCCTTACATATTCCGGTATATCGGGAGATAGTTTCACTTCCAGATCTATCGGTTTTTCAATGATCTGATGACTTGTCAATCCGGCAACTTCGTTAAGCAGGGCAGAAATATTTACAGCATGATAATCAAGTTCCAGTTTACCTGCCTCTATCTTTGAAAAATCGAGAATGTCATTAACAACCTCAAGAAGAATGTGTGCCGATTTTGAGACATTTGACATGTACTGTTTCTGAATATCACTCAGCTCTGTATCAATCAGAAGATCTGAAAAACCTACTATCCCGTTTAGCGGTGTCCTGATCTCATGGCTCATATTGGCAAGAAATTCACTTTTGGCATTGTTGGCGGACTCCGCCTCCTTTTTTGATGCAAGTATAGTCTCTTCAACCTTTTTTCTTTCTGTAATATCTGTGTGCGACCCCGCCATCCTGTAAACGATTCCGTTCTCATCTCTCAGACCGTCACCTCTGGCAAGTATCCAGACATATGAACCGTTTTTATGCCTGAACCGGAACTCTATTTCATATTTCTTTTCATGTCCCTTGAAATAATCCTCAATGAAATGCATCACCCTTATCTTATCATCGGGATGGATTCTCCTTTCAAATGAATCAAGTATATTGGGAATTTCATGATCTTCATAACCTATCATTCCCTTCCATCGCGGAGAGAGATAAAGTTCACCGGTCCTTATGTTCCAGTCCCATATTCCGTCATGAGAACCGGTTACTGCAAGCATGAACCTTTCATTACTTTCCGAAAGTTCTTTTGTTCTGTTTCTCACAAGAACTTCAAGTGTCGATTCCCTGTTCCTAAGGCCTGCAATGAAAAAAGAAAAGAGGATGCAAAGAAGAAATATCAGTATAAAAGTTATCATTCCTATTATCAAACTGGTCGAAAACAATGGTTGTGGCTTCTGTATCAT